>JAKSPR010000052.1 GCA_024404655.1 Clostridia bacterium
CGGATTATTACCGCCGCCTGGGCTTTGCTGAGCTTTCGACCTTTGCATGCTTCCTTGGTGCAGACTATAGGGAGCTTTACGGTATGCCCGACATCACGCCCTTTGCAGAGGCGATCAAAGAATAAAAATCAACTGCCCTGACCGCTTATGGCTGTCAGGGCAGAAACTTTTATCCGAAATACTTTTCGATGATCTCCGCTTCGGCTTTTGCCAGCTTGTCAAGGCAGGCATCGTCCGTTAAGAACGCGGCATTCTTGGGATTGGTGTGGAATCCGTGCTCCATTAAGACTGCATGGGAGCATCCCGTCTGAGCGCTG
Source organism: Clostridia bacterium (assembly GCA_024404655.1). Classification (GTDB taxonomy): domain Bacteria; phylum Bacillota; class Clostridia; order Oscillospirales; family CAG-272; genus RGIG3925. Next base: position 318 of record JAKSPR010000052.1, read on the forward strand.
GCACGGATGACGCCGTAGTAGTCAACACCGGGCTTGTCCGGGTACTGTCTTGTCTGAACGCCGCGGTCGGGGGTATCCATGATCTCCGACGCTTTCGCAGTCATTTCCTTTGCAAAGGGCTCGTTGCCCTCACAGTCGGTCATGGAATAGAAACCGAGGACCCCTTCGATGGTGGGATAGACATCCGGCGGCGTTTCGTGACCGGGGGCGTTGGAATGGAGGGAGAGGAACAGCGCTGCGCCGTTGTTTCCGGCCAGCGCACCGCGGTCGTAAAGCTCGGGATCATCTTCGATTTTGTTCCGGGTGAGCAGCACGGTGAAGCCCCGCGCTTCCAGTTCCGCTTTCATTTTAAGGGACAGAATGAAATTCTGCGTGCCCTCGTATTTGCCTTCCATGCAGGTATAGGGGTTGCCGAATTCCCCGTGTCCTGCGTCAAGGACGATGATTTTTCCGCTTGTCATGGCAGATACTCCTTACTTGTTCGGATTTTCCGGATAGCCGATGTTGTCGCCGACAGTCATATCGTGACAGCCGCCGAGATCCACAAAGCCTTCTTGGAGGCATCCGCCGCCCCAGGAATTGGAGCGCACGGCGCAGTGATGACAGTTCTTCATGACCACGGTGAAGGCCGGACTGAAGACGCCAACGCCGTTGTCATCCCGTCCGAGACGGAAGGTGTTGCCGGTGATGGTCGCATTCTGGCAGTTGGTCATGCGGATGTGGGCGTTGTCGTATGGATCTTCAAAGGGCAGAGGATTGCGGTCCGCATCCTCATAGGGCTTGCCGGAGCGGTAGATCAGGTTGCCCGTGACGGAGATCGCCATGGAGGAACCCTTTTCGGTACCAAGCACCAGCGCAGGACCGCCGGAGCGGTCAAAGTAGTTGCCCGTGATATTGCAGCAGTTGGAATTGGGCAGATAGAAGCCCGCCAGACGGTTCCACTCCACGCGGTTGCCGGTGGCAGTGACGGAAGCACAGCAGGGGCCGCCTGTCATACCGCCCATCCGGTTGCCGGAGAACCAGTTATCGAGGATAAAGCCGTCCCAGCCGTCGATATAGAGACCCGCGCCGGCGTTGAAGCAGATCATGCTGTGACGCACGGAGAAGCACCAGATATGCTCCAGATGTACGCCGTCGCCGGTGAAATGACCGATGCGGCAGTCGTCAATGGTGGGGGTATCCTCTTCGGAGCCGCCGTTGTACTTGTCCCAGTAGAGCTTGACACCGTGGATGTTTTTGCCGAGGTGCTTTCCGTTTAAGCTCATGCCGCGGATGGCACAGCCGAAGGCTCCGGTGATATCCAGAAGGCACTCTGCATCGGGATCGTTGAGTTCAAAAATGGATGCGCCGTAGCTGCGGAAGCTCCATGCGGCGTGGCCTTCCAGAGAAACGCCCTTGCCCATGGTCAGCTTGCCCGTCAGATAGGTTCCGGGGGGAACGGTGACAACGCCGCGGCACTGTGCGGCATCGTCAAGGGCTGCCTGAATGGCTTTTGTGCAGTCGGTCTTACCGTCGCCGACGGCACCGTATGCGGTGATATCAAAGATCGTTGACATGGCTTTTGTTCTCCTTTTTTATGATAATGCTGCATTGCTTGTGGTACGGTATCTTGGGAAATGCAAGGCGATCGGCGGTCACAGAAGACCTCTTGCGCCTGTGGGGAGTTCCGGATAACCCCGGATGACGGTGTCCTCGGCATGAAAACTGTCATAGGAATACCCGGTTTCGTCAAACCAGACCGGGTATGTCGCTCCGTCCGCGATGATATTGCGGCGCAGGACGATATCGGACATGGTATTTGTCATGAGGCTGAAATGGCCAGCTGCATGGTTGGACGCACTGCGGCTGCTCCAGCCGGTACCCGATGCGCAGGAGGGCTGATCGTCAAACATCCGGTGTCCGCAGCGCAGAAACAGATTGTCCTCGGCCACAAGGCCGTTTATGGGACGGCTGGGGGAGGGACCGAGCTGCTCCGTTGTGACGATGAGCCCGGCAAGGTAAGTGCTGTCCACATAATTTGCCCGCAGCGTCAGAGTATTTCCTCCGACATCGGAGATGCCGCGGCCCCAGTAGCTGGCAATGATGGTGTTGTGATGGGCGTAATTGCTTTCACAGAGACCCATATCCGTCCGGTTGACCTGGGCAATGGCGTCATCTCCCAGACCGCGGAAGAAATTGTGGGAAAGCTCATTGTCCGCATACCGTCCGTCGCCCCAGTGGGTGCCGTCGAAATAGGTGCCGATGACGCGGCAGCGGCGCATGACGGTATGACAGCTTTCCCTGTCCCAGCCGAAAACACAGCCGACGTTGGAAAAATGACAGTCCTCGATCCGCTGATCGGAGCCGAAGGGATGAAAGAGGATCCCCGCTGCATCCCGCGCGTGGGAAGTACGGTCATTGAAGTGGATGCCCGTGATCACATTGTCATGATCGAGGGCATAGCCGCAGGTGTCTGAAAATGTGCGGCCCGGTGTGATGAATTCCACATGGGTATAGAAAGCTCCTGCACCACTGATGTGCAGTCCGGCGGGAACTTTGATCCTGCGGCTCTGCAGATACGTGCCTGCGGGGAGAAAAACGTGTTTTCCCTGGGCTGCGGCAGCAGAGAAGCAGGCTTCCAGAGCATCAGCGGCGTCGGTATTTCCTGCGGCATCCGTGCCGAAATCCGTGACGGACAGGGTGTTTTTCGGCTGTTCTGCCGGAGGGGGCGCAAGTTCCAGGTCGATGAGGTCGATTCCGATCACTCCGATGCGGTTCACAAGGGTGATGCGGTCACCGGGGGCGATCTCTGCGCAGACGGTACATTCGGTAAAGCTGCGCACACCGTCGTCAAGCTGTCCGTTATCCATGACCCCATGGCACTGGACGGTGTTCAGCGGAATCTCTGTGACGGGGATATCATTGACAAGAAGGGCGAGGACTGCTTCCGCGCGGTAGGGCGCGGTATAGCGCACCGTGACCCGGTCTGCGGCTTTTTTTGCCGAGAAGACAAGTGCGCTGTCTTTTGTCGGCAGGGATACATAGCGTTTCCCAGAGGATGCGGCGCAGATGAAGGGGTCGGTACCTTCTGAAGCTCCCCCCGAACACTGCGCATCTTCGGCCTCGTATGTGAGGAAGGGGACCTCCGCACCGTATCGGATTTAGTCGTAGTTCATGGTGGTATCCTTTCATGAACAGTTTTCGGAAGAAATCAGAACGTTTCGTTGCAGTCGGAGACCGGAGGCTCGGTATACCATCTGCCGCCGTCGGTTCTGCCGTCCAGAAGAGCACGGTAGGTCTTCTGATAGCATGCCCACTCATCCAGCTTCAGAATACCGAACTCATGGAGATCGTCAAAGAAGCTGTGGAGCTTTTCGGAATCATAGACATGATCGACGGTGATCTTCCAGTAGAGCTCACAGAAACGGACGGAGAGGCGGTTCCGCTGAACACGGGCAAGACGCAGACCGTCTCCGCACACAAGCCGCTCCGCCTCGTCAAAGAGAGCGTTATACTCGGCGATGTGGTCCTCAGTCAGATAGGGCGGACATTCGCGCTGCTGGATATACATGTGGTTGTCGGCGGCTTCGTTGTAGTCGCAGAGCAGGTTCAGATAGCGGTCAAGGGGTTCTGCCGCAGGGCCGTAGACGTACTCCATGAACTCCCTGCGGTGCTTTTCAATGTCGCAGTGGGGATCCCAGAGCAGCTTGGAGAGCAGGTAGCCGCGCCGCTCGTTGAAGTCTACGCCGCCTCCTTTTGCACGGTTGGCCTCTTCAAAGACGCCCTTGACGTGGTACTTCTCCAAAGTCAGCAGATTTTTCTGCAAAACGCGCCAGTTGGGGAAGGGCAGCGCATAGTGTTGGAAATTCGAGGTGTAATCCCAGACATAGAGACGGTCGCAGACCTTGCTCCACGCCACAAGGTCGTCAAAGAAGACGGTTTTGGTGCCGTCCGGGTGAACGACGGCGCGGGAGCGGTCGGGACAGGTGTCATAAGGATGGGTATAGCAGGTGCTGCTGGCGCAGATACGGATGCAGACGTTCTTCCGCGCCTGTGTCAGATGGGATGCGGGTCTTGTGTAGTGATAAGCGAGGATGTCAAAGAGCACGTCCGGGAATTCGTCCTCCAGTGCCTCCGCCATGGCATTGACAAAGCGCAGCAGTGTTCCTGCGGGAGAACCTTCTTCGCTGTCCGCCTTCAGGCAGGCTTCACACTGGCAGTGATTTAAGTTATCGTTCTGGGAAATGGAGATGATCTTGCAGTCAGGATTTTCGCGGAGGATCTTTCTTGCATTTTCAATGGCAATTTTCAATACGTCCGGATTGGTCAGACAAAGCTGCCAGTAGTCCTTTTCACCGTTTTGGCGTTTGCCTTTGAAAAGGGAGAAGTATTCGGGGTGGGACTGTCCGTATTCCTCCACGGGAACCAGACGCTGGAAGCTGTGGGCGTGGGTAGCGTAAGAGATGGAGCCGCCGAATTCCTCCGGCAGATCCTGATAATGTCCGTTCAGACGCATCTTGGTGCAGTAATAGGGATTTCTCGTTACGTCGGCATAGTCCATTTCGCGGTACTCAAAGACAGGCTTGCCGTCGACGGAGAAGGGCTCGACAGAGAGGGTCGGGCAGAGCGGGATCTTCTCACAGGTCGGGGTGAAGAAGCGGCAGCCGAGGCGTTCCAGAAACTCATAAACGCCGTAGAGCAGACCGCGTTTGCCGCCGTTTATCCGGATCTTGCCGCCGTCAAAGACGATGCGGAAATCATCATCTCCGAGATCATCAGCGGAAAGACCGCTGACGGAACCGATGTAGATACCCGCCGGTTCTGCCGGGTCATAGTCCACCGTATGGAACGGCGCGGTGGTGATGCGGGCGAGATAATGCCGCAGCTCTGCCGCTGCCAGCATTTCGATATCTTCAAAGTACTTTTCCTGAATGCCGGGCTTACAGAAAATGGGGCCGAAGGGCACACGGTTTTCACATAAGATCATAATCATACCTCCCATGGTGTGTTTAGATTTATCATACCATAAAACGGAACAGATTGCAAGGGGGAAAGACTGAAAACAAAAAACAATCCCGTCGGAGCCGTCAGAACCGTCGGAACAGAATCTTCCGAAACCAAAGCAGATTTTCTTGACAGAAATCCGACTGTGTGGTATGACATGCAATGATAAATCTTTAGTCTGCGAAGAAGGTCTCCTATATATGATGACATATTATCTTGAACTCGGTCTTGCCGTGCTGCTGCTTTCTCTGCAGTTCTGCATGACGAAATTCTATCAGTCGAAAAACGGCTCCGCTATCCGAACCTCGCTTCTGTTTACGGCAAGTGCGGGGCTGGCGGTCGGTGTGATGTTCTGGGTGTTTGCGGGATTTCATATCAGCATCACACCCTTTTCGCTGCTCTGTGCCGTGGGCATTGCGGGACTGTGTCTTGGCTATAATCTGTTGGGATTCCGTATTTTTTCCATCGGTTCCTTTGCGGTATTCAATCTGTTTTTAATGCTGGGCGGCATGATGCTGCCGTTTTTATGGGGAATGCTGTTCCTTGGGGACTACGAAGCAATGTCCGGGGCCTCCTTTATCGGGCGCATGGCGGGTATCGTGCTTCTGACGGTCTCCATGGCGCTTGGCTGCGCCGGAGAGAAGCAGACCGCGGGTGCGGATAAAAAGAAGAAAATCCTGTTTATCGTCCTCTGCGCGGCGGTGTTTTTCATGAACGGCTTTGTTTCGGTGATCTCAAAGCTCCACCAGATTCATGATCCGTCAGCGATTGTCGGCGGAACGGATTTCGTCTTCTGGACCAATTCGCTCAACGGCATCGGAAGTCTGATTGCGCTGCTGATACTCAGCATGAAAAAAGAGAAGAAGCCGATGCTCTCCGGAAAATTCCCGGTATGGCTGCTCCTTGTGACCGTCGTCATTTATGCGCTGGCAAACGGAGTATCGTATCTGCTGCAGCTCTCCGTGGCCGCGTCTCCCCTGCCCGCGTCGGTACAGTATCCCATGATGACCGGCGGTTCTATCGTTTTGAGCGCTCTCGCCGGACGGCTGTTCTTTGGCGAGAAGCAGTCGAAAACCGCACTTTGCGGAACCATCCTTGCGTTTGCGGCGACGTTTTTGTTCCTTATCTGAATCCGCCCCAAAAACCAATCCCGGCAGATGTTTTTGCATCAGCCGGGATTTTTCATATCCACATTTCACGTATTCATGGCATCAATAACGGATCCATCTGTTCTTCATACCACGCATCCGGCATGTGCTTGATGACATAGCGGTCACAGCGGACGGGATTTTCGGGCGAGTGGTCAAAGAAATTTTCTCCGGTATCCGCATCGACGGAGGCAAGACCGCGGACGGTATCATAGCCTGCGGCGGCGGGATCGTCAGAGAGGGCAAGGAGGATCAGCATGGGATCCCAGGCACAGCGGCCTTTTTCCGAGCCGTGGTCGCGGAAGGCACGGTACAGCGGGTCATCCTCATCGGGCTTGGGATGAGCAAAGACGGATACACCGACCTCAAAGCCGAGGAACGTGATATCGACGGGACAGAGGGCAAGGACCGTATGGGCACCGTGAGAAGAGCGGGTGTTTCTTGCAAAGTTGTTTTCTTTGCCGTGTCCGTCCTTTTCCCAGTTTCCCGCCATCATCCAGAGGTGTTTCACCTTTTTGCGGACCAGCTCCGCGCCGGAAAGCGGAGAAATATCGTCGGGAGGGGAAGTGAGAAGGGCAGCGAGAACCTGCGGATATCCGATTTCCAGAAGCTCCGCGTTGCCGTCCTCTGCTGCGGCGAGCAGACGGCGGTAGAGGGAGACACCGTCTTCGCACTGCTCATTCCGCAGCGTTCCGCCGAGCGTCTCTGCCATGTTTTTCTGATAGGGAGGATTCCTGCCGAAATCCACGGCGTCCGGATCAATGCCGATGGGGCAGGTGATCCCCTCATGGCGCAGAAAGGCTTCAAGAGACGGGGCGGAATACGGCATGCAGGCATTGAGGATGACCCCGTCCAGCTGCCATTTCCGTTCTTTTGCGAACCGGCAGACCAGCCGGACAGCGGCGACGTCATCACAGTCGGTCCACCAGTCGGTGCCGAGGATGATATGACGGTTACGATATGTCATGGCTGCCCCCCCCCGCATCAGTTCTCACCAAGTCCCAACAGATGCCGGACAGCGAGGACGAGGAACATATAGTGAGACGATCCGCCGCCGAGGACGTACTCGGTCTGCTGCCAGAGGAAGGGGAATTCAAGCAGCTCCGGGAAGTCGGGACGGATGAGGGCAGTGCCGGAGACCACACCGCCGGGGATGTAGGACCAGTCACCGCGGTTGGCACCGTAGGCGACCGTTGCGGACTTCGTACCCACACCGGAAGCAAAAGAGGCGGTATTGGAACCGGGATGACAGCCGAGAATGAAATCGAGGGCGTGATAGATCATATCCGCGCGGAACAGATCCGGGAAAGCCTCGTGCATGAAGAAATACCGGAAACCGAGGCTTTGGATATCCCAGCCCGCGCCCCAGATATGGGGACGGTAGGGAATACCGTAGGGCGTTTCAGCGCTCAGCTTCGTATAGTGCTCCGTCAGGGGGGCAAGAGCCTGGCGGACAGCATCTGTGAACGCGGAATCATTTACAAAGGACAGGACGCGGCAGACAAACCAGCCGACACGCTCCGCGTTTTCTTTTATGAGAGGCAGACTGTCAAGGATGAAGGCGCGGTATCCGTCCTTGCCGGTGGTACGGTAAAGCTCACATGCGGCGTGGAGCTTCTGGGCGGCAGCATTCGCTGCATCGGTGCGGGCAAAAAGGGCTTCCGATACGGCGAGCGCTTCTTCTGCGAGGGTATCGTTGAAGCCGCGGAGGACGCGGGCCGCTGCGGCAAGGTTGGCAGCCGTGGAAAGCTCTCTCGGCGGATTGTTCTCGGTGAAGACCCAGCGGTCATCATCGTTGCCGGGAATACCGTCGGTCATGGTCGAGCCGTCGCCGAGCAGAACATACTGGCGCAGTTTGTTGCTGATGATGCCGCGGTAGAGCCGCCCGAGGGCGCGGTAGCCTGCGACCACGGAGAGCGTGCCGTGCTCGATCTGCTGGAGAATATCGTTTTTGCCGTCGGGACAGTGGATCTCCGTGACCTTGCGGGTCTGGTCGATCGTTGTGGCGTCGTAGTCTACATGAAAGGCTTCATAGGCTGCAGAGAGGATATAGACCTCGCCGGACTGGGATTCCACACGGAGATCGTAGTCTCCTGCATCGTGCCAGCCGCCCACATTCAGACCGGGGACAAAGTCGCCGGGCCGATAGCGGGTCAGCGTCTCGGGACCCTGCTCGTAGCCGTCGATGTGGATATTCGCGGTTTTCGCCATCCGAGCATCGTAATTGTGGCAGAGACCGTGCCAGACACGGTATTTTTCGTTGACCCGCATGTGGCACATCTGCACCGGCAGGAAATATTCAAGTACCGGCTGCCAGACGCCGCGTTCATAAACATCCTCCGCAATGCGGAAGACGGAGGAACACGCATCCCCGTAAGCGATGCGGTAGAGACCGCTTTCACGGATGCAGGAAAAATCAAGGGTCAGATAGTGATAGCGAAGGAACCGTCCCCATTCTTCACCGCGGGTCTCAAGGACACATTCCTCCCCCGCTTTTGTGATACGCAGGACACGGACAGGCTTGTCTGCGTCATCCAGCGGGTCGAGCTCTATAACCGCCTGCTTGGGCTGTGCGGGATGATAGCCGACCTGGGAGATCTGCACGACTGCCGGAGAGAGCCAGTGCTCATCTACACAGGGCGTGATCTTCCAGACGATGGCGTTCTCCGTCACATCGGCGGGAACTTCGGAGCTTAACACGAACCAGCCGTTGTTGTGGTTCATGCGTCCGTCATAGAGCTTGATATCCGCGGTCATGCTTTCCACGGTGAAACAGTAAAGTCTGTCCTCCGGGCGGACGGTGCAGGTCCTGCCGACGGCGTAGGGTACTGCGATGAGATCATCGGCGGTGATGGGATTGTAGTCACTGCGGTCGGCAAGGTGGGTGATATCGGTCTTCGGAGTGTGGCCCGCAAAAGTACCTGTGTGGTCGAGGTTGGAGGGCATGGACAGAGTGGGACCGTTTGGCTGACGTGGGAAAATACCGCAGGCGTCATCCATGAGATAGGATTTGCCGAACAGTTCTCCCGGGAACAATTCCAGATTGAAGCATAGTTTCCCCAGAAACCGCTCCGGCACAGGGCGGTCGAGGTCCACACAAACGGTGACGCCATCCCCCTCGCCCCTGACCGTGACGCGGTAGGAAAATTCAAAATCCGGATAGATCATCGGATTGAAGCCCTGCAGATGACCGCCAAGATCGGGGTAGGAAAGTTCCGTTTCGATGGTATTGGAATCCTCGTCAAGGGTGCGTCTGCCCTGCTTCGGCAGAGGCTGCCACTGACCGGGGGTCTGTTCAAAACGGATATCGCCGTTGGTAGCGACACGTTTGCCGTGCATGAGCAGGCTCACGCCGGACTGATGTCCTGCGGGATAGAAATCGTCAAAGGCCATGACATTGACGCCGCGGCAACGGAAATATCCGGCGGCTTTGTCGAGCTTGAATGCGGGGGAAATCTCGTTCATCTGGGGTTCCTCCTTATTGACTTATTTACAAGTTTCTGATGAAAATATTGGCTACCGCAGAAAATACCACGCCGCACCGGCGAGGATCAGGAGCAGAAACAGAACGGAAAAGAGGATAAGCGGTGCTCTGTTCTGCTTTTTCTTTGTGCTTTTTTTGCGGGAGGTTTTCTTTTGGGGGGATTTTTTGGCAGCGGTCGTTTTCTTTGCGGGTTTCTTATCTGTTGCTGCCGTCTTTTTCGTTGTCTTTTTCGGCTTGTCAGAGGCTTTTTCCGTTTTCTTTGCGGCGGTTTTTCTGACCGTTTTTTCAGCCGGGGGATCATCTCTGACGATGCGCTTCGGCTTTTCTGCGGGAGCTGGTTGTTTCGGCGTTGGTTTTGGCTGGGCAGGGCGCGAAACGGGCTTTTTTAACTGCGCCAGCGGGTCACCTTTGGACAGCATACGGCTGTGGAACTCCCTGACAAAGGCGAGGTCCTCTTTTTCGCAGTATCCCGTATCCGAGGATTCATGGGCAATCTGATTGCGCACCCAGCGGACATGCTTGAGCATTCGGTAGTCCTGCGCCCAGTCGGGAATGAGGTATCGTCCTTCGGCGTCCTTTGCTTCCATCTGTGTGATGTATTCGCTGACGCCGTGGGGACAGTCAAAGCTGTCGCTGCACAGCTTTTCAAGGGATTTATAGGCTTCAAAAAATTCGTTATCCAGTTTCTGCATGATTGTGATGATTCCTGTTAAAAGTGTGATTTGACTTGTTTATATTATAGCGGAGACTGCACAGATTGTCAAGGCGGAATTTGCCCCTGTTTTTTTCGGAAAAAACATTGCATCCGGGGTCATGCTGTGCTATAATGAAAACCGGAACGCAATCTGCAAAAAAAGGAATGATTCGGAATGAGTGAAACTGTTTTTTCTTATGATACGCTTTATGACGTCGCTGTCTGCGGCGGCGGGCCTGCGGGCTTCTGTGCGGCGATCGCAGCGGCGCGGGGCGGAGCAAAGACGATTCTGATCGAGCGAGGCGGCATGCTGGGCGGAATCTGGACGGCAGGACTGCTCAGCTGGATTCTTGACTGCGCAAACAAAAACGGTATTCTGCGGGAGTTTCTTGATAAGCTGCGTGAGAGCGGTCACGGACATTTCGGACGCTGGCAGAACTTCATTGCGGAGCCGGAGTGGGTCAAGATCACGCTGGAGCGGATGTGCGAAGAAGCCGGCGTGGAGATTCTTTTCTATACGACGATCGTTTCCGCCCATGTCAATGCGGAAAAACGGCTGGAATCCGTCGGCTGCAATGGACGCGGAAAGCAGTTTGACATCCGGGCAAAGGTCTTTATCGACTGCACGGGAGACGGAGATGTGGGATATCTTGCGGGATGCTCCTACGAATACGGCGACGGAGAGCGGGCGCAGCCCATGACCCTGATCGCCCTTGCCGACGGACTTGATCCCGTTGCGGCGCGGGAATTTGACAATGCTGAACCGTATCTTCCCGGAAAGCCCAACGCAAAACAGAGAATGTATGACTATATGAAGTCACTCGGCATCACGCCGACCTATTCCTCCCCCTCGTTCTTCCACGTGCAGGACGGATTGTGGATCGTCATGACGGTACAGGAATTCGGCTATGCGCCGGACGATGTGCATGCGCTGACCAGAGCCACAAGGGAGGGCAGAGAAGAACTTGTAAAGCAGTTTGAAGCACTGAAAAGCTCCGGCGGGATCTTTGCCAATCTGCGGCTGCTGATGACAGCCCCCTATATCGGCATCCGGGAAAGCCGGAGAATCCTCGGGGAATACACCGTCACGGATGAAGATATCCTGTCCGGCGCGACCTTTGAGGATGCGGTGTGTGACGTGACTTTCAATGTCGATGTGCACCCCACCGCCAAAAACCGGAATTTCAGTGAAGAGCAGCGCGGCATGAAGGCAAAGCCCTATCAGATCCCCCTGCGCGCGCTGATCGCCAAAGAAGTGAAAGGCCTTCTGCTTGCGGGACGCTGTATCAGCGGTTCGTTCTATGCCCATTCCAGCTACCGCGTGTCCGGCGACGCCTCCGCCATGGGTGAGGCCGCGGGACGGTATGCG
>JAKSPR010000053.1 GCA_024404655.1 Clostridia bacterium
TGCAGACGCCGTCCGTATCCAGCGCAAAGGCTTTCAGCTCGGCATAGTGGGTCGTCGCGGCACACAGCGCACCGGAGGCTCTTGTGTGTTCGAGGATCGCCACAGCCAGTGCTGCGCCCTCAACAGGGTCGGTCCCTGCGCCAAGCTCATCGAACAGCACCAGACTTTCGTCGGACACCGCATCCATGATGGAAACGATATTCACCATGTGGGCGGAGAAGGTGGACAGGGACTGCTCGATGGACTGCTCATCGCCGATATCCGCAAAGATGCTGTCAAAGATGCACAGCTCGGATTCTGCGGAGGCCGGGATGTGAAGTCCTGCCTGCGCCATCAGCGCAAAGAGGCCGAGGGTTTTCAGCGATACCGTTTTACCGCCCGTGTTGGGACCGGTGATGACCAGCGTATCGAATTCACCGCCCAGGCGGATATTGATCGGCACGACGGTTTTCGGGTCAAGGAGCGGGTGGCGGGCTCTGTGGAGCACCACACGTCGTTCCTCGTTCATGATGGGCTCTCCTGCATCCATACGGAAGGAAAGCTCCGCTTTTGCAAAGATGAAGGCAAGCTCCGTGATGTTGAGATAGTCCAGCGTCAAGGCACTTGCGTTCTCCGCGACCTCGTTTGAGAGGACAGCAAGGATGCGCTCGATCTCTTTCTGTTCCTGATTTTCAAGGAACCGCAGTTCGTTGTTGGATTCCACAACGGAAAGCGGCTCAATGAACAGCGTCGCACCGGAGGAGGAAGTATCATGGATCAGACCCTTGACCTCATTGCGGTACTCGGCTTTGACCGGGACGACATAGCGTCCGTTGCGCATGGTGACGATGTTTTCCTGTAAGTACTTTGTATAGGTGTTGCCGCTGGTATACTTCTGCAGGTTTTCCTTGATTTTGGAATTGGCATTCCGGATTTTTCTGCGGATATCGGCAAGGGTGGGGCTTGCTTCGTCCGCGATCATATCCTCGGCGATGATCGCTTTTGTGATACGGTCTTCCAGATGCCGGTTGATGGTTAAGCGGGCGAAGACCTCGTCAAGGGAGGTATCAAACCGCTTGTCGGTGTTGATATAATCTTCCAGTCTGCGGGTGGTGTAAAGCACCTTTGCCACCTGCAGCAGTTCCGCGCAGGAGAGGCTTGCGCCCTTCTCCGCACGGTCAACGATGCCGGTGATATCCTTGACGCCGCCGAAGGGAGGCGTACCCTTGATGCCCATCAGCTTCCGGGCATCGGTGGTCTGACCCAGCAGTTTTTTAATACGCGGCAGACTGGTCTGGGGCTTGACTTTCCGGGCCTTTTCCTTTGCGCCCTCGGTCTGTGCGGCTTCTGCAAGCCGTTCCAGTACCTTGTCAAACTCCAGTGTTTTACATGCTCTGTCAAAATTTGCCATTGTCTTATTCCTTGATTTCCTGTAGGTTCAAAAGACTCATAGATTCCATGGATTTATAAAAAGAAAGGGTTTTATAGCCGTGTCCGATGTGATGGAGCAGATATCCCTCGCAGGCAGCGGAAAAGGCCCGGACTTCCTCCTCCGGCACCGTGTAGGAAAACTGCCGTTTCGCCTCGGTATAGAGGATATACCGCATGGCCTCCAGCGCAGACGGGGGGATTTTCAGCCATACGATGGGAGCACCCGTTTCATCCAGTTCCGGCAGCATCCGCTCAACCGGCGGCAGCGCCTGACGGGGCTTTATGTAAAGCTCCTCGTGGCAGTGCGCACAGAATAACCGTCCGTTTTCACAGTCGAGCACCGCATGGGTGCCGACGTTCTCTGCTCCGCAGGCACAGCAGGAGGAAAGGTCCGGCATGAAGCCCGCGATCGCCGCAGCACGGAGTTCAAACGCTCCCTTGACGCACCAGCGCGGGCGTTTATTCCCCGCCAGCGTCCAGAGGGTGTTGAGGGATAACTGCAGAAGTTCTCCGCTTTCCCCGCCGGGATAGGTCAGCTCGTCCGCGACCTCACAGAGATACGCCGCAAGCGCCGTATTCTCAATGGAGTCGGAAATGCCGAGAAAGGTCTGTTCAATGGTCGCTTCTCTCAGAAAATGCTTGTCTCTGCCGCGTTTCAGGGTGTAGTTTGCGTAGGCAAAGACCTGGGCCGCAGGCAGACTGCCGTTTGTGATCTTGCGTACACCCCGCGCCCAGACGGAGAGTTTTCCTTCCTCTGCGGTCAGAACCGTCAGCATCCGGTCCGATTCTCCGACGTCCGTTGTGCGGAGCACCAGACCTTTTATGTTGAATACGTCTTCCTTTTCGCTCATGATGCAGTTGATTCCGCAGTCCGGCTCATTCGTCGCGGAAGCCGAAGTTTGCTACCTGCACCGTGGAGTCACGCCAGTTTTCCTTGACCTTGACCCAGAGATTCAGATAGACTTTCACGCCGAGGAACTTTTCCAGATCCTCTCTCGCATAAGAGCCGATCTTTTTCAGTGTCGCGCCGCCCTTGCCGATCAGAATACCCTTGTGGGATTCCTTCTCGCAGAAGATTTCCGCACGGATGGAGATGAGATCCTTTTTCTCTTCAAAGCCCTCGATGACGACGGCAGTGCCATGAGGGATCTCATCGTTTGTGAGGCGCAGGATCTTTTCGCGGATGATCTCCGCTGCGATCTGACGCTCCGGCTGGTCGGTGATGATATCATCCGGGAAAAACCATTCGGATTCGTTCATGAACGGCTCCAGTTCTTCAAAGATTACGTCGATGCCCTTACCCTTGAGGGCGGAGATCGGAATGACGGCATTGAAGTCGTGCTTCTCGGAGAAGGTCTTGATGGTCTCGCCGACCTTTTCGCCGGTGGACTCGTCGATCTTGTTGATGATGAGGATGGAGGGGATGGAGCCGCGGGAGAGCTTGTCCATCAGTTCTTCCTCGGTGGGGCTGATGTGCTTGTTGGCTTCGACAACGTAAAGCACGCAGTCCACGTCAGTCAGCGCATCATTGGCGGCGCGCATCATGAAGTCGCCCAGCTTGTTTTTCGGGTTGTGCATACCGGGGGTGTCCATGAAGACATACTGGGTCTCGTCCTTGGTGAGGATGCCCGTGATGCGGTTTCTCGTCGTCTGGGGCTTATCCGATACGATGGCGATTTTCTCACCGAGAATAGTATTCAGAAGGGTGGATTTGCCGACATTCGGTCTGCCGACGATTGCAATAAAGCCTGTCTTTTTCATATCGTTATTTCCTGTTCAAATTTCTGTCAGTTTCTTGTCTGTCCGATGCCTGCGAGGATTTCTTCCTGTCTGCGTCTCTGCTCCGCATCGTCTTCCGCCGAACGCTCATGATCGTAGCCCAGCAGATGGAGGACGGAATGCACCGCGAGGAAGGAAAGCTCTCTTTCAAAGGAGTGCCCGAATTCCTCCGCCTGTGCGGCTGCACGCTCTACGGAGATGACGATATCGCCGAGGACCACGCATCCGGTATCCGGTTCGATTTCGTATTCTTTCGCCGGAATATCGCTGATGGGGAAGGAAAGCACATCGGTGGCTGCATCCTTACCCCGGTAGTCGCGGTTCAGCTCCTTGATCGCATCGTTGTCAACAAAGGTCACAGAGACCTCTGCCGGCTTATCAAACTTCTCATATTCCAGCGCCGCATTGATGGCACGCTTAACAAGGGCCCTTGCCGCAGGGGTCAGCGGCAGCTTTTTCTGATCGTTTTTGGTGTAGATCGTATTTTTCATAGCGGTTATCCTCATTTCTGGTCGTTCGGTCTGTGTTCAAAATGATAGCGGTTCTGGGGTTCCGCTTTTCTTGCTTTTTCGCGGTCGTACTTTTCGTAGGCGAGAATGATCTTCTGCACCAGCTTGTGACGCACCACAT
Organism: Clostridia bacterium; assembly: GCA_024404655.1. Classification (GTDB taxonomy): domain Bacteria; phylum Bacillota; class Clostridia; order Oscillospirales; family CAG-272; genus RGIG3925. Next base: position 3,820 of record JAKSPR010000053.1, read on the forward strand.
CCCGCTCGGTAAAGTTATGGATAGCGATGCCTTCAATGCCCGCAAGGACTTTGGAAGCCTCGGCAAGACCGCTCTTTTTGCCGAAGGGCAGGTCCGTCTGGGTGATATCACCCGTGACGATAGCCTTGGAATTGAAGCCCAGACGTGTTAAGAACATCTTCATCTGCTCGGGCGTGGTATTCTGCGCCTCATCAAGGATGATAAAGGAATCATCCAGCGTTCTGCCGCGCATATAGGCAAGAGGCGCGATTTCAATGGTGCCGCGTTCCAGATGTTTCTGATAGGTCTCCGGACCCAGCATCTCGTAAAGCGCGTCATACAGCGGGCGCAGATAGGGGTCGATCTTTGTCTGGAGGTCACCCGGCAGGAAGCCCAGCTTTTCGCCCGCTTCCACAGCGGGACGGGTCAGAATGATGCGGCTGGTCTCCTTGTTTCGCAGGGCTTTGACAGCCATAGCAACGGCAAGGAAGGTCTTACCGGTACCGGCAGGACCGACGCCGAGGATGACAGTATTTTTCTTGATGGCTTGCACGTGCTGCATCTGACCGACGGTCTTTGCCTTGATGGGCTTGCCGCGGGTGGTGATGCAGATGCAGTCGCCGTCCAGTGCATGCAGTTCTTCTTTCTTGCCGTCATCGACCATGGAGATCACATAGTCGACGTTCTGTTCGGTCAGTGCGCCGTTGAGTTTCACCATGCGCAGTGCATAACGGACCGTTTCGGCGGCTTTTTCCACGCCGTCTGCGTTCTCGCCGCGGATGAGAACCGCGTTGCCGCCGGCAGACATGGTATCTTTTGAGAGGATCGTGACCCCGAAGGCATTTTCAATCAGCTTGACATTACAGTCGTATGAGCCGAACAGAATGCTGGTTTCCTCCAGTGTATCGGTGAGTATTGTGGATTCTGTCATGTTACAGGTCCTTTCCCGGTGGGAGAGGCGTCAGCGACGGACAGTCTCCGAACCGGTATGATCAATCTGAAAATCAGAAACTTCTGCGATATTGTCGATGCAGAAAACGTCCCTCGTAACGGTCAGAACGTCCCCCGTGCATTCACTTCTTTCCTCGCGGGACAGCACCGTGGCATCGGTCAGCGTATCCTCGCAGGCATCGAGCTTTTCACAGGCGATCATCGTTGCCTCATCGGCGGAAATATTCCGGGTTGCAGCGGTTTTCCCCATCCGTACCTCCGTGATGACAGAGACAGGGAGCGGAATCCCGCCCGGAAGGTGCAGAAATTTCTCATCTTCTATTATATCATAATCGTCAAGAGAAAATCCAGTATTTCCGAAAAGATTCCGGAAAGTTTGCAAAAAAGTTACGTTCTCCGCGGCTTTCCCGGCCGTCGGCAGAGTGACTTTAAGCCCCAGGATCCGCAGATGAGATCTTGTTTCCGTCTCACCGGAATAGATACATTCTTCTTTTATGAGCGGCACCGTTTCCGTGAAACTCCGCAGCGTGGAGGCAAACACCTTCCCGGAGCATCTTGAGAGGTGGACGTCCCCGTCCCGTGCGTCAAAGACGCCGGAGGCGAGAATCTCCCCTTTAGTCACCATCTGCTCCGGCAGGACCAGTGTCACCCCGTTGCGGACCTCCGTGCGCACAATAATGCCGTCGGCGTTGGCAATCAGATTCGCACCGACTATGGTCCCGTCCTCACCTAAATACGGCTCCCCGGGCATGACTCTTTCCGCCCGCCGGGAAGAACGGACTTCGCAGGAAAGTACTGTTCCCTGCCGGTTGATCGCAATCCAGCTGACCTCGTCCTGTCCCACAAGAAAGGCTGCCTCCGCGTGTCTCGTATCAAATCCGGGCAGAAGCATCCCCGGTACAATACCCTGCTCCGTTAATCGCCCTCGGACAGACGAAAGGTCGACAAAGTCGCTTTCCCGCGCGGTATCGGGATTTTCCAGACACACGATATCGACCCGCCATACCAGCAGCGACGAAAAAATCAGCCAAGCCGCGGCGAGAAGCATCCCGATCGCAATACCGGGTCGTTTTCTGATCCACCGCAGCAGGAGAACAACCCCATATCGCGATATCGTTATGGGAACAGGACAGCAGGTGCCGTCGAGCGCTTCGCAGAGTGCTTTATAATCTTTTTCGTATAATACAGCCTGCACTTCCCCGCATCCTGTCTGCTCCAATCGCTTGACACGAATGTTATGTTCCATCATTTTTGAAAAGATATTTTTTCGCGATTCCGGCGGTATTTTTACAGTACGGGTTCCCAGAAAAAAGTCAATCAGCAGCATTGAGGACCTCCTGTGTCGGGTGCAGAATGATTTCGTCGATCCTGCCGGAGATAGTCAGAACCCCGTCGGAGACGGCATGCAGTAAAAGTCCTCTCCCCCTGATCCGCAGAAAATTGCAGTCTACCTTGTTCGGCTTCATCCGGAACATGAGCTCATTTTCTTCATAGATCATCAGCATTTCATATCCTGTGATCGTCATAGAGCTGTCGCCGTGCAGTTCCAGATACGGCAGTCCGTCAAAGACCCCCTCCGGCGGCTGTACGATACGGCGGAACCAGCTTGTTCGTTTTTCTCTTTTCTTGCGGAATTTCAAGTTTTCATCATCCCCATCATGTTTGTTGATCTATTTGCATAGGATATAGCATCCTGTTTTCAACTCATTTTATGCGGTCGGGGGTGATTCTAATACAAACGACAGCTGCTCCACGGGATGTGGTTATTCCGAAAGGAAAGAATATCAGTTATACATTTCTTGTAAAGCAGATCCGCTTTTTGATCATCATCTTCCTTTGCGTGCTGGTCCTTCTCACGCCGGAGATCAGTGCAGAGGGAGTGCGCAGCGGACTTGCCCTTTGCGTGCGCTCGGTTGTTCCTGCCTTGTTTCCGTTTATGATTTTGATCCCGCTTATTTCGCAGTCTCTTTACGATGTTCTGCTTTTTCAGAGCGGGAAACATTCGGTGATTCTTCCCTGTTTTCTGCTCGGCATGATTTCCGGGTTTCCGATCGGTGCGCTGAATGTGATTGAAAACTATGAAAGTGGACAGTTGGACAAGTCATGTGCAGAACGAGCGCTTGGGGTCTGTAATGCAACGGGTCCTGCGTTTCTCATCGGGTTTGCAGGACTTACCATTTTTCATTCTTCAAGGCTTGGATGGTGCTTTGTTTTGGTTCAGATTGTCAGCGCCGGGCTGACAGCTATGCTCTTTCTTCGTCCAGCCAGATCATCAGACAAATCCGCGGTTTGGGGACAGCAGCACAACACAAAAATGACCTTTGCTGCATCCCTGCAAAGTGCCGTCAGCAAAATCATGATCGTCTGCGGTTTCGTCGTGATCTTTTCGGTTGCCCGATTTTATCTGTCCGAACTGTTTTCACTGCCTTGCTTTTCCGGATTATCTGGAATCATTCCTGCTATGATTGGCGGCATGATGGAATTGACAGGCGGACTTGCTGATCTTGGGCAACTGCTGTCTTCTGTACCTCAAACACTTCTTTTTCCCCTTGCTGCGTTCATTATCAGTTTTGGTGGGATCTGCGTATATCTGCAAACCGCAGTTTTTGCACAGAGGGCGGGACTGTCGATGAAATACTATCTTCCGGAAAAACTGGTCTGCGGTATGATTTCTTTTGTGCTTGCGTCTCTACTTTCAGTTTTTATTTCATAAATAACAAAAGGGCTTCCGCACCGGAGTGCGAAAGCCCAGATTTGTTTTTGATTAACCGACGATACCGGAACGTTCGATACCCTGAACAAGGTATCTCTGACCGAACAGGTAAACGACGATCAGGGGAGCGATAACCAGCAGACCGCAGGTATTCCGGATAGCGGAGATGTAGAGGTCACCGGCTGCGAAGTCCGTATCAAGGGACTTCGGAGTCATGATGATGTCGGGCATCAGCTTCATACCGGAAGAGGTGAAGAAGACGGTCGTGTAGAAGTCATCGGTCCACTGCCAGCAGAATGCGAACAGGAAGATCGTGACCATCATCGGGATGGAAAGCGGGATGATGATGGAGAAGAAGGTCTTGAACGTGCCGCATCCGTCGAGGTAAGCGGATTCCTCAAGTTCATCCGGGACACCGCGGTAGAACTGTCTCATCATGAAGACATACAGACCATTTCTGTAAGCAAGACCAGTCAGAGAAAGCAGAGCCAGCGGCCAGTAGGAGTTGTTGAGGTTGATAGAGGTGATCTTGATCAGCTCGAGCTTTTCGGAAACACCGCCGCCGAGGAGGTTCAGGATACCAAGGATATCAAAATAACGGAACTTCATGAACAGGGAGAGCTGCAGGGTCTGGTGCGGGATGACCATCGTCAGGACGACCAGAAGGAACAGCAGGGTGGAACCCTTGAACTTGAACTTCGCGAAACCGTAACCGATCAGTGCGCAGATGAAGGTCTGAGAGACACCGCAGAACAGGGAGAGCGCCAGGGTGTTGACGCATGCCTGCCAATAGTGAGACTCTGCAATGATCGCTTTGTAGGTATCGAGGGTGGGATACTTCGGAATGTACTTAACGGTGACGTCGATGAAGTCCTCAGGGCTCATGAAGGAACCCGTAACCTTGGAGAAGAAGGGCATCAGGACGACGTAAGCAAGACCGAGCAGGAGGATAAAGCGGAACAGCCACCAGACAACGCCGATAACGAAGCTGGAGGAGAGATACTTGATTCGCATACGTTCCTTTTTGGAAGTACGTTCGAAATCAACATGGATGGAATTTTTCGTTTCCTTGGTAATCTTAGTAGTATTCTGAGCGTTCATCAAAGTATCCTCCTTTCTTTATCTTTCCTGACGCTGATAGAAGGTGTAAGCACTAAGCACACCGGCTACAGCGGCGATGATGACCATAACGATGATGAAGTACATCCAAGCCATTGCGGACGACAAGACGTTACCGGAAGGCTGGTCGTAGACTTTATCAATGTAAGTCATAACCTGGTTGTCTGCGGAAGTGAAGGAGTCGATAACCGTGTAGACAGTGTTGACGAGGATCATCGGGGAGATCATCGGCAGGGTGATCTTCCAGAAGGTTTCCCACTGGGTAGCACCGTCGATCTGGCAGGACTCGTAAATTGCGGGAGAAATGGACTGCAGAGCTGCGAGGAAGATCAGCATCTGGACACCGGATCTGTTGACGATATCATAAATATCGTTGACAAGTCCGACGACATAGTCAAGAAGTTCTTCACCGATGACCATGTTACGGAACAGTCTCTCGACGTCCATTGCGTTGATGATCTGGTTGGTCTGCTCTGCTCCGCCGTCGCCCATATCCATGGAAGTGGTATCACCCATGTAGGACAGCAGCTGGTTGGACTGGTCGATCTTGTCGATCAGACCGGTGGACAGGATGACCGGGATGAAGAAGATCGCACGGAAAGCCGCACGGCCGACCATCTTTTCGTTCATCATAACTGCCATGAACAGAGAGAAGATAACGATTGCGGGGATATCGAAAATCAGCTGCTTGATACCGGCGCTCAGCGTCTGGATGTAGGTAGCATCGACAAAGAGTGCTTCCTGGTAGTTTGCAAGTCCGACCCATGTCAGGCGGTAACCACCGCCTGTCACGATACTGATCTTGGTAAAGCTGTAAAGGATGGAGTCATAAACGATCGGTGCATAAATGATGACAAAACCGATGATGAACGGAAGTACGAACAGCCAACCTGCTCTGGCTTTACGGGAATCAAGGGAGGCGCCTTTTTTCTTTTTCTTCGGTGCCGCATTGATTTTCTGCGGTGCCTGCTGAAGCTTTGCTTCGTTATTCATATTTACACCTCATTCCTTAGTTCTTTTTGTAGAAACCGAGCGGAGCAATTTCTACGCCGTCAACCTTAACTGCAAAGTTGTTGTAGTTGAGGATGAAGTAAGTGCCGCCTTCGTAGGTGACCTTAACGATCTTACCGTTGTCAACCTTGGTTCTGGAAGCTGCTTCTTCTTCCTTATCCACATCGACGACTTCGAGGCCTTCAGTCTCATCGACTTCTTCCTCTTCCTTCGTCTCCGTCTTTGCGTCTTCGGTCTTTTCAGCGCCCTCTTCGGTAGTCTCGTCCTTCTTGTTCAGACCGAGTTCAGCATCCTGCTGCTTCTCGTATTCTTCGGCACGCTTCTTTTCTTCTTCTTCCAGTCTCTTCTTTTCGCGTTCCTCTTCGAGCTTTCTCTGCTCTTCTTCGAGTTCTGCGATTTCAGCGGCATTCAGAACACGTTCGCCTGCGATGAATTCGTGATCAACGATCAGCTTGGTCTGGAGGTCCTTCAGAGCTTCGTTCAGCGTCTTGTATGCTGCAACGAGGTCATCGTACCAGATATCAAAGGAAATGGAGTAGTAATCGGAAAGGTCGCCGTTTGCTGTCTTCATCTTGTTGGTGTTTCTGTAGGACAGCTGGAAGTAAGGTGCTGCACCGTTTTCAATGGACTTGAGGATCTGGTAGTTCATATCGCCGGCGGTGTTCATTGCCATACCGGTGAAGTTGACGTAACCATGGAGCACCATGCCCATGAACGGAATGGTTTCGGAGGTGTTCAGGTACTCAGAGGAGTCCAGCGGAACATCGAGAATATCGGTAACGTAAGGCAGGGAGTAGAAGTTACCTGCTTCCGTCATAACCTTACCGTACTCTTCCTTTGCTCTCTGCAGGATCTCGACGGTGTATTCCTTGTTATCCTCGCGGTGGTACGGATCCTTCTTATCAAAGTCGGAGTTCAGGTACTTACCGAGGGAAGAAAGGGAGATACCGATCGGGTTCAGCGCGGAGTAGTTCTTGGTGAACTCATCATAGTAGTAGGAGAAATATGCGGGAGAAATTGCGAGCATGAAGGTTCTGTCGTACTCCTGGTACTGAGGATCATACTCACGGAGTCTTGCGTACTTGGTATTCATGGACTTGATCAGGTGAGCTCTCTTACGCAGACCGGAGAAGATATCGTTCTCTCTTGCGTTAGCCCAGACAAAGTCGAAGTCCGGATAAACACCGATGTTGTTCTGCTGAGCGTAAGCGACGAAGTCTGCAAAGCCTTCCTTGCCGCCTGCGTTCTTTTCAACCTCTACCTTGTAAGGTACGGTGTACCACATACCGCCGTTGAAGAAACCGGTGAGCTTGTAGTTGAGGTTGCTGATGCCGGATTCCTTGAGGCGTTCTGCCATGGTCTTGAGGTCTTCAAACGTGGTAAGAGGAGTCTGTACGTTGACCGGGAAGGAGAGAATCTTCTCCTGGGTCTCTGCAGTACCGAATGCTTCGAGGTACAGCGGGATATCAGCCTTGACATCATCCTTGGTGAGTCTCTTCAGAATGCCTCTGTTCTCGAGATAATCTCTTGCGACATTAACCATGCCCATGTAAGAGGTGGGATAATAGTCGCCGTCCTTCATGCCTGCTTCCTTTGCGTATTCCGGATCGTTCAGCATCGTGAAACGGATGGTGTAGTTACCGGTGTACTTACGCTTGGAAACGACAGTCCACATGGAGGAAGCTGCTCCGCTGATCGCATCTGCGATATCGTAGGAGTCGCGCTGTCTGGGAACGATGGTGGTCTTGACGTTATCGAAGTTGGAGGTACGGCCGCCGGTCTCGGTGGAGATGGAGGCGATTGCTTCACCTTCTTCGATGACTGCGAAGAAGCCCTTGTTCTCGTAGGTAACGGATCTGGCGACGACCTTCTTGACTTCGTTGTCAATGTAGACGCCCCAGGGGTTGTAGTAAGGCTCTACCGGAACTTCGATCAGCTGGGTAGTAGCGTTCTCGTAGTTCTCGACGATACCGTACATCGGGAGTCTGACAGATTCCTGATGTTCGCCGGAGATCTGGTAGAATGCGTAGTCCTGACCGTAAACCTTACCGGTGACGGTCTTACCGCTCAG
>JAKSPR010000054.1 GCA_024404655.1 Clostridia bacterium
TGCCGACGACACCTTTACCGAGCCTTATGCGGTTCAGACCGCCGCCTGCGGTGGAGGCTTTTGTGAGACGCATACAGAGGTCTTCCGGCTCGGAGGGATCGTCCCGCTGAAAACCGTGTCGGTGACAACGGTCTCCCCGCGCCTGCTTTATCCCGGCGGGATGCTGTTCGGCGTGCGCTGCGCAACGGACGGGATTCTCGTGACCGGAATGGATGCCGTGGCAGGCGGGGTCTGTCCTGCAAAGGAAGCGGGTCTGCACATCGGGGACCGGATCATGGCAGCGGATGATACTCCCGTGGCTACGGTGGGAGCGTTGTCCGACGCAGTTTCCCAAGCGGGGCGGGAGGGGCGTGCCGTCATCCTCACCGTCTGCCGCGGCGGGGAGGAGAGAACCTTTTCCGTCATGCCGCTGCGCGGGGAGGATGGAGCTTTCCGCGCGGGACTGTGGACCAGGGACTGCGCCGCCGGTATCGGGACGGTGACGTTCATCGACCCGGAAACGTGCCTGTTCGGCGGGCTCGGACACGGGATATGCGATGCTGACACGGGAGAGCTTCTGCCGCTGGCCCGGGGGACGACCCTCGGCGTGAAGATCACGGGCATTGTCCGTGGAAACGCCGGAGCACCGGGAGAACTGCGCGGCTGCTTTGACGGCTGCCGGACGGGATGTGTGACGGACAACACGGGAGCCGGGGTTTTCGGTGCATTCTCCGCACTGCCGGATGTGGCCTCAGAAGCGCTGCCCATGGGGCTTTCTTCGGAGGTGCATGAAGGGGACGCAGAGATTCTTTGCACCCTTGATGATACCGGCATCGGGCGCTATAATATCCGCATCATGAAATGCTCCCATGAGGGCGGCAGCCGGAGCTTTCTTCTGGAAGTGACGGACGAAGCGCTGCTTGCAAAGACCGGAGGCATCATTCAGGGCATGTCAGGGTCTCCCGTGATTCAGGACGGGCGTCTGATCGGGGCTGTGACCCATGTGCTGGTGAATCATCCCGAGAGGGGATACGGAATCTATATCGAGAATATGATCTCCGCCATGGGAATGGAACAGCGGGACGGCAAAGCTGCCTGAAACAGCAAAAAAAAGGCATAAAAAGGAACCGGAAACACATCGCAGATGGATTTCCGGTTCTCTTTCTGTTAAATAATCAAGCGTTTTCTTCCGGCGGGAGCAGGTCAACGAACGTCGGCGCGTGTCCTGTGGCAGGCAGAAAGACGTTCAGAAGGTCTTCTGTCTTCATCTGCAAAGTCGCCGTGTTGATGCAGGGATGGCAGCCGAACATGGGAGCGTTCAGAAGCGCACGGTCGATGAGCAGACGGACTTTCTGCTCTTTGTCGAAAATCAGTCCCATGGCGGTGACGGAGCCGGGGGTCAGATTGAGCAGGGATTCCATAGCGTCTTCCCCTGCAAAGGAAAGACGGGCGATGCCGAGCTCTTTGGAGAGATATTTCGTCTTGAAGGGTTTGTCGCCGGGCATAAGAAGCAGATAGAATACGGTCTTCTGCTGGTTGCAGAGGAAGAGATTCTTGCAGATGGGAAAACCGAAGAAAGCGTCGATCTCGGAGCAGGCCTCCATGGTCATGGCGGGCTCGTGGGCGGTCCATTCGTAAGCAATGCCTAACCTGTCAGGATAAGCAATGGTGTCAAGCTACATTGTCAGCGGGATGTGACCGTCGATGACTTCGGGGGCGGGAGCGGATGTATAACGTTTGAGTTTCATAAGATGTCCTTTCAGAAAATACGTTCAAAAAAGGTGATGGGTCTGCGTCCTGCGGGGAGTTTTTTCCAGACCTGTAAAGACAGCGTTTCACTGTGATCGGTCATGACAAAGCCGTTCTTTTCCAGCACACGGCAGGAGGCAGGATTGTCATCCATGACCCCGGCAATGACACCGTAGACCTTCTTCTGCGCAAGAATCCAGTCACAGAGCGCACCGACCGCCTCGGTCATGTAGCCATGACAGCGGAAAGCCTCGTCCGTGGAATAGCCGATCTCCACAAGTCCCAGCTTGTCCGGGTCTTTTTCTGGGGAGTTCATACAGGCGATAGAACCGATGCAGACGTTGTCTTCTTTTCTGTAGATCATGCGGTTTGAGTACCACGCAAAGCGGGCGGGGCTGTCATGGCGGGCGCGCTCGTCAAGTTCTTCCATGGCGGCATGAAATTCTTCGTCCCGCAGAGGATCACGGAGGGCGGCGTCAAATTCCCCGCGGGTTAAGGGAACGATGCGCAGACGGGCGGTCTCGATCGGCTCCAGGGGGATGAGGGTTTTTGAAAAAAGTCCCATTGGTCAGTCACCGCGCTTCCGGTTGTAGACGTTTTCAAACCAGAGCTCCGCATCGGGGATGGGACGGACTGGGGAGAAGGCGCAGACGACGTCTCCCGTCTCACTGTCAAAGCGGACGGAACCGACTTTGTCTTTGTGGGCGGTATCAATAGCCTGATCGGCGGTGTCGGCAAGGAGTTCTTCCGCCGTTTTGTCCGTATAGACTGCCGAGCCGCGGGAAAGACCACCGTCGGCAAGATAGGATAGCATCGCGCCGGAATAGACATACTGGGTTAAAAGAATATCGTAGTTGATGAACATCTCCCGCATGGCGTCGGTGTCTTTGACACGGTGGACGGAGAAGAAGGCGGCAAGCTGCAGACTGCGGTGACGGTGGAGCGCGTCCAGCGCGTCGGCACGGCGCAGGAAGGCGCCGCAGGCACTCATTTCTTTGGCAAATTTTTCACGCTCGGTGAGCAGCTGCGCACGGCTCATCCCATTTTCTTTGTCAAGGAGAGCAGCGGTGAGCTGCAGCGCATATTCCTCCTGCATGGCAACCTCTTCGGAATAGTCCTGCTGATAGGTATCGGATGCGGCGGGCTGCTTCAGACTGGCAAAGAAGCCTTTGGGCGCTGCGGGAGCGGCTTCTTTCTTTGTCCGGTGATAGTCCTCGGCGATTTTCTGCGCCGCACGGAAGGAACCGACCTGCGTGGAGTTCAGCGCTGTTCCGCCGGGACGGCAGATGCCGAAGGTACCGGCTGCCTCGCCGACCGGGAAGAAGTGACGGAGGGTCGGGTTCTCCCAGTCTGTGTTGACCGCAAGACCGCCGTTGTTGTGCTGGGCACAGACTGCGATCTCTAAAAGCTCTTTCGTTAAGTCAATACCGTGATCGGCATAGAGCCTGATGGCACGGGGATTCATTTTCGTAAGACGCGCAATGGGCGTTTCCAGCAGCGCGCCGGAATTGGAAAGATAACGGTAAGGCGTTTCCTCAAGCAGCGAGGAATCAAGACTGCCGTCCGCTTTTTCCGCACAGGAGGGGTTGCGGGTGAAGTCAAGATAGACTTTGTTGCCCCGCTCACATTCCGCAAAGACCGCAAGGTCGACAGAAGAGGAACCGCGCTCACCGCTTATCCGGATCTTGCGCGGGTCAAAGGGCCACTCGTAGCCTTTTAAGAAGATCGCCGTCAGCTGCTTTTTCGGATCGGGGAAATAGTCGGAGAGGAATTCCCGCTCAACGCCGTTTTTGTCAACGGATATGTAGCGTGGGAGCACCTGCTGATAGGTACCGGACAGATTCCAGCGGAACTTGACGGAGGCAATGCCGTATTGGGATTCCGTCAGGTTTTCGCCGGAGGCACCCGCATAGAAGGCCACACCGTGGGCGCAGGTCTGGCTTTCCGGATAGACCGTCGCCTGATAGATGGCAGAGGGTCCGCCTGCCGCCCAGATCATGTTTTCAAAGGAGAAAAGGACAAGCCCCATCGGGTTTGCGTCCGTAATCGCTTCTTCACAGAGCGCAGCACAGCCGCGGATGGTGCTGTTTTCGGTAAAAAGCCGGATGACACGGCAGTGGTCTATGATCGGAATGTTCTTGGAGAGAACCGATTTTTCAAGCGCTTCCGTCATCAGCTTGGAGGTCAGAGGACCGCAGGAGGTCGCACGCATGGCAGGGTCGTGGTCCGTTTTGTAGCCCACATATTCTCCCGCTTCGTTCTGGGGGAAGGGGACACCCAGAGAGACTAACTTGAAGAAGGCGCGGGGAGAACCGGCAGCTTCACAGAGCGCAATGTCCCCGTGCATGGAACCGCAGTCAAAGAGCGTCTGCGCCATGCCGCGCACGGAATCAGGCATCCCGCCGGCCATAGTCAGCTTGTAGTAGGTCTGCTTGTCGGAGCCCGTGTTGCGGGAGGTGCCCATGTTGACCCCTTCCGTCAGAATGGCGATATCGGTCACTCCGAGGGCATGGAGACTGTCGGCCGCGTTGTAGCCCGCAGCGCCGGTGCCCACGATCACGGTGTGATAGGAGAGCTTGGGGACTTCGTAGGTTTTGCCCCAGTATTCAAAGGTTTCGGTGTTCATAATAATCTCACCTTTTCTCAATAAATCTGCCCGTAAAAAAGTTTTGACCTATCAGGGTTTTGCCCTGATAGGGGTTGGGCCTTTTTCAAAAGGTTGCAGGGGCAAGGGGCGGAGCCCTTTGCCGACGCCCGCAGGTGGCGGAATGCCCTGACACTTCAAAAGCGCTATTTCTCTTTTCGTTTCCTTTTCTCTTTTTTCAAGAGAAAAAGAGAAAAGGAAAGAATAGTTTGCAGAATCTCAATGTTCAGATGTACGAAAGTGTTATCAAGTAAAAACAGCGCCCCCGCCATCCGGCGGAGCCGCCGTTTCTTATCGAATCAAAGTCTCGAAATATGGAATCCGCCGTCCATGTTGATGACGTCGCCCGTGGAGTAGGCAAAGAGTCCCGTTGTCAGACCCAGCACCGCTTTGCCGATGTCTTCCGGCTGACCCATGCGGCGGATCGGCAGAAGGCCGCCGGCAATCAGCTTTTCGTACTTGTCGCGTACGACGGCAGTCATGTCCGTCTGTACAATACCCGGACGCAGCTCGTAGACGTTGATGCGGTCTTCAGCAAGACGGTCGGCAAAGAGCTTTGTCACCATGGAAAGTCCGGCTTTGGAGATGCAGTATTCTCCACGGCTGGTGGAGGAGGTTTCGGAGGAAATGGAGGTGATGAGGGTGATCATTTTGAAATCCTCATTGCCCGCATGACGCTCTTCGATCATACGCTTTGCCGCAAGCTGGGAAAGGAAGAACGTGCCTTTCAGATTGATGTCCAAGAGCCGCTGCATGCTTTCTTCCGTCATGTCGAGCAGATCCCCGCGGACAAGGGGCGCAACGCCCGCATTGTTGATGAGAAAATCCAGATGACCGAAACGGCGGTAGACTTCTTCAATGACGGCTTCCCGGTCAGCGGCAGAGGAAATGTCCCCCTGCATATAGAAGCTGTCGGGGTTCTTTTCTTTTAAGATCGTTTCGTATTCGGAAACGGCATCTGCGGGTTTGGTTCCCACACCGCAGACGGTGATGCCGTTTTCGGCAAGCAAAAGGGAGATTCCCCGTCCGATACCGCGCGCGGCACCGGTGACGAGAGCAACTTTTTTCTCGTTTGTCATGATGGTATGTGCTCCTTTGGAAGACTTACTTTTTCATGCAGAATTCCCGGTACAGGGGGAGATAGATTTCCTGATCCCGCAGAGGACAGCCGGTGGTGTGATGAGAGCGCATGATGTCCGTGCACTTGGAGCAGGTGACACAGGTGCGCTTTCTGTCAAACTGACCTGCGATCATGTCTTTTGCAAAATCCGGATAGGCGAAGGCCATGCGTCCGAAGCCCACCAGCGTGGTGAGACCGTCGCGGATGGCGCCTGCCGCAACATAGGGTGCATATTCACGGAAGAAACTGTAGCCTGCGCCGACAACGGCGATATCCGGGAAGTGCTTCTGCAGCTCTCCCGTCCAGCGGATCATGCGTGCGGCACCGATCAGCGGGTCCTCCGGAATTTCACCGCCCAACGTGTGGGGACGGTTGATGTGGGGCGTCAGATAGGGCGTACCCATGGTGATGTTGATGCAGCCGATGCCGAGGGCCTTCATTTCGCCCACCAGACGGTCGATCTCCGTAAAGTCGGGGATCATGGGATCGTCACGGCGGCAGCCGAAGCCGTAGGGATATTCCATCGCATCATAGAGATTGAAGCGGGAGGCAAGGAAGACTTTGTTTCCGAACTCACGTGCGGTGTCTGCAATGATGGTGCGGAACAGCTTCGTGCGGTTTTCATAGGAGCCGCCGTAGGGACCTTCGCGGTCAAAGGCGGCAAGGGTCTCGCCAAGGAGATACTTGTGGCAGGCTTTTACGTCGATGCCGTCAAATCCGGCTTCCACGGCAAGAGCGGCCTGCTCGGCGTAAAGCTCCGGCAGGGTATCAAGATAAGCGTCGTCGACCAGCGGGATCTCGTCGTGGTCGTGGAACTTCGTTGCGTCAAAGAGGGGGTTTTTGTAGAGTACCAGCGGGTGGAGTGTGCCTTCCGGCGCAGAGAAACGGCCGGAGTGGGTCAGCTGGGCAATGAAGGGCTTGCCGCCGGACAGGGTATGATAGCGGTCCACAAGACGCTTGAAGGAATCGAGATTCTCTTTTGTGATGCGCAGCTGATGAGCGCTGGACTGACCTTCATGGCAGACGGCGATGGCTTCGCTCCATGCCATGGAAGCGCCGCCTTTTGCAAAACGCTCGTAGCGGCGGGTGGTCAGATCGGTGGGGGAACCGTCGAAGTCGGCATCGAAACCCTCCATCGGGTGAACGATCAGAGAGTTTGCAAGGGTGATATCACTGCCCGGCAGCTTCGGGGTGCGGGCAAGGGGAGAAAGATCTTCGGAGCAGGGAATGGAAACACCCAGCTTGTCCGCAGCGGACAGAAGATCGTCAAGGGAACGGTAGTTAAAGGGGTACTGTGCCATGGGGGTTGTCCTCCTTCGGATGTTCGGATAAGATAAAGTCAGGCCATGGTGGCAAGCATGGCTTCGGTGACGAGGTAGGGCGTGTTCTCTCCTGCCAGCCACTTCTTGGATTCATCATACATGTATTCGCCCATGCGCTGGACCTCCCAGCCGATGGAACCGGCAAGATGGGGGGTTAAGATGATATTGCGCATAGAGTACATTTCGCTGCCCTGAACGGGAGGTTCGGGGAAGGTCACGTCGAGGATGGCGACGCGCTCCGGCTCTGCTTTCATGGCTTCGATCATGGCGGATTCCACGACCTGTGCGCCGCGGCCGGTGTTGATGAAGACGCCGTTCGGCATCATGCGGTCAAAGCAGTCCTTGTTGATCATGCCGACGGTCTGGGGATTGTTTGCCAGATGATTGGAGATGACGTGGCACATGCCGAAGAGTTCCGGCAGGCTGTCCACTTTGGTGACACCCAGTTCCGCTGCCTTTTCATCGGAGAGGAACGGGTCGAAAACAAAGACGTTCAGACGGTAGTTTTTCAGCATCCTGATCACCAGCTTGCCGATCATACCGGCGCCGATGATACCGACGTTTGTGTTGTAGTTGCCGTATACGTAGTTCTTCATGTTGTGGTTTGCCCATGCGCCGTCTTCATACTGCATGCGCTGATAATAGCCCTTGTTTGCAAGGATGATTTCAGCCACGGTGACCTCTGCGACCGGAACGGCATTTGCTGCCCATGCGGAAAAGATCTTCACGCCGCAGGCCATATAGGGACGGGCAAAATACTGCACGCTGCCGGCACCATAGAAAACGGCTTTCAGGTTCGGCAGATAACGGCGGATGTCCGCTTCTTCCAGCGCGGGCATGCCCCATGTGGAGAAGATGACCTCAACATCGGCAAGAGCGGCTTTTTCCTCGTCGCTTTCCTTCATGGTGTAGGTCTTTTCAAGAAAATCAAAGGTTTTTCCCATTTCGGCGCGGAGCGCCTCGCTGTAGGCGTTGGGGATTCCGGCGGGGTTCTGGGTCATAAATACTGCTTTCATTTTATGGTCATTCCTTTCTTGTTTCGGAATCTGAAATTCTGTGATACGGGAATCGTTTTGGAATCAGCCCATATCGTGGAAGACGGGTTCTTCTGCGTCGTCTTCTTCGGGCTCATCCTTGTAATAGGGGTCGATCATGACGGCCTTGATCTTCGGGTAGGATGCGTAAATTGCCATGAACGCCATGGAGGAGAACATGACAAGCAGCGGCAGGAGCATGCCGAGGGGTGCATAGGTCAAGAACACGCCGTAGCAGACCAGAAGAAACAGGATCATACCGATGACGGCGGAGACATTGCGCTTGAAGCCGAGAACCGTGAAGATCAGGGCGTTTTTGAGCAGCTTGAAAATGGAAAGGTCAAAGGTCAGCATCATGACATAGATATAGAAGCGCATGACGAAATAGACCAGCGTGAGCACAAGGCTTAAATAGAAGCAGACGTTATTGAAGAACGGACCGATGTTGTAGTAAAAGAACACGACATCATAAACCAGCAAAGCGCAGAACAGGCCGTCGAGGATGCCAAAGGGAAGCGCCTGCTTCCAGTTGCGCTTGATGGCATAGAAGAAATCGCTCATGAAGAAAATCGGTTCACAGCGGACGATGTTGCGCATGATATAGGCGGTTCCCACATTGACAACGCCGAAGGTCAGGACGATAAGGGCGGTCAGGGCGAGAAAGACATAGGTCACTGTGGTCGGCACATAGTTGACTGTGCGGTAGCCGAGGATGCCGTTCATGGCTGCGGTGACCGGAGTGAACTGTCCCGACAGAAGTACACCGCGGAAGGAGGAATAGAGGATATTCGACGCGGTGACACTGGGGGTGCTGATGTTGCCGGAGCGGGCAAAGAGATAGAAAAGAATCGGGAAATTGCCGAAGACGAACAGAAGATTCAGCTTGACGATGTTGCCGAAGTTCCGTCCGTACAGCTTGAAGAAGTTGACGATGTTGTAATCGGTGATCCGGTCCTTTTTGGAGACGCCGCGGCCGTCGATGCCGCCGGAGAACATCTCATACAGGTTGAAGTGTTTTTTGTTCGGTTCCCGCTATTGCCGGACGTTGTTGCGGTTGCTTGCGGTGTGGTTTTATCATTTCCGTTGAAACGTCCTTGGGGTGGAAACTGACTATATGATGAGACATGAGACCGCGCAGACGGCGGTCATGAACACGAGCATGGTGAAGGCGGCGAGCAGCCATCCGCAGAGAAGCGGCAGGACTGCGCCGGGCAGAAAAACAGCGGGGTCCGGGGATTTTCCGCCGGAGGCTTTCAGGGCATCGGCACGCAGTTCCGCGTACCGGACAGCCTTGGCAGAGGTCATGAAGATGAGCGCCAGATATCCGCTCTGGGCGGCGGCGCAGTACAGGGTGAAGGGGGAAAAACCGGAGGACAGCGCGCAGACGACGAAGCCGGAGACCATGCCCCGGACCATGCAGAGAATCCATGCGCAGACCCTCGGTCGTGTCGTGACAGCGGGCAGAAGGGCAGCGGTCAGCGGAAGCAGACGGTCAAAGAACCAGCCCGCAAGAAACGCGGCGGCAGCCTGTCTCCCCGGATAGGAGGTAAACGCGCGGACGGCGAAATAGGACCGTTCCACTTCTCCAGGGTCAGCAGATGTGCCAAACAGGGTATACAGAATCGCACCGGCGACTGCTCCGCAGGCTGCTGCGGCGGACAGGATGACGAGAATCGGAAGACTGGCGGGATTGGCGGCTGCAAAATGCTCCATGCCCGCAAAAAAGCGGTCACGGAGGGAACCCGACCCATCCGGGCGGGTATAATGTTCCTCTGGGTTCTGATACCGGGTGTGGTTCATAGTCCGTTTCCTTTCATAAACCGTTTTGTTTTCAGTTTATGAGCAGAGCTTGGTCCGCATGACGGGAAAACGCCCGGGCTTATTTATCATGATATCACAATCCGGCGGCAAATGCAAGAATATTTTTGTATTTTTGCGGTTTTTGTGGTACTGGTACCGGTGTTTTACTGGCGGATGGTGCAGTCGTGCTCCGTGACGGTGCAGACGATGTCCCCGTTCTGCGTCAGATAGGTTTTTGTTCCGCAGGCGGCAAGGGCAGAGATGGTCTGATCCTCCGGTGGATTTTTATCGGAGCAGGTGATGACGGCATACGCCGGGGAGAGGGCGGAGAAAAAATCGTCCAGCCCTTTATTCCAGACCCCGTGATGGGGGACTTTCAGAAGGGTCACGGGGGAGAGGGAGTCGAGGGACAGAAACTCCCGCTGGCGCAGCTTTTCCGCATCTCCCGCAAAAAGCAGACGGTTGTCGCCGTGGGTGACGGTGACGATGAGGCTCTGGTTGTTGTCCTGATTTTTGCCGTAATTGGCGGCTTTGGGAACGTCGATGAGAAAATCGGTCTTGCCCAGCGTGAAGGCGGTGTCGGTGGTCAGAATTTCCGGCGCCGGAATACCGTTTGCCTCAAATGCTGTCAGCATGGCGTCGTAAGCTTCGCCGGTGCCTTCATAGGCAGGCATGAGGATTCTTCGGACACTGATGGAGGAGAGGATTTCCGGCACGCCGCCGATGTGGTCCTTATCAAAATGCGTGAGGATCAGGCAGTCAAGGGAATCGGCTCCTGCCGCCCGGAGCTTTGCCGTGATCTCCGGTGCGTCGTCCGCTTCTCCTGTGTCGATGAGGACAGAGAAAGGCGCGTCACCGTCCTCCTGCAGCAGTATGGCATCTGCGTCTCCGACGCTATAAAATGTAACGGTGAGCGCTGACCCTCCCCTGCTGCCGCAGGATGTCAGCCCCCCCAGCATGAGGACAGCGGCGCAAAAAACAGCAAAAATTGTTCTTTTCATGGTCGTTCGTCCTTTCGTTCTGCATACTATCCCGTTTCCCGGCGCTCTGCATGATTTTCTTTATCAACAATATTTTATCAGCCGATTGAAGCCATGCAGTGACATATTTGTGAATTTTTTTTGAAAAAGCACTTGAAACTTTCCGCCGTCCGATATATAATATATCTTAATATTTGAAAAAACCGCAGAAAACACGCGGACCTGACAGTGAATCGGGAAAGGAACGGCTGAATTATATGAAATATCTTGAAGAACGCATCCGGAAAGAGGGCATCATTCTCCCCGGCAATGTCCTGAAAGTGGGACACTTTGTCAATCAGCAGATCGACACGGAGCTGCTCCGGGAGATGGCAAAGGAGCTTCACAGACTGTACCGGGATGAGGGTGTGACGAAGATTCTCACCATTGAGGCATCCGGTATTGCGCTGGCGGCGGCTGTTGCCCTGGAAATGGGACTTCCCATGGTGTTTGCAAAGAAAAACGCAAGCTCCAATGTCTCCGGCGATGTGTATACCAGCCGTGTGACCTCTTATACCCACCACAAGACCTATGACGTCATTGTGCCGAAGGAGTATCTGTCCCCGGATGACCGTGTGCTCATCGTGGATGATTTCCTTGCCATGGGCAATGCGCTGCTGGGACTGATCGCCATCGTCAAAGCGGCGGGCGCTTCCGTTGCGGGCTGCGGCATCATCATTGAGAAAGGCTTCCAGGAGGGCGGCAATATCCTGCGCAGTGCAGGTGTCCGCGTGGATTCTCTTGCCATCGTCGACACCATGAACGCCGAAACCGGAGAGATCACCTTCCGCGAAAATCCGTAATAGCCTCAAAAATAGTGTGCCGTCCTGTGACCCTCCTGGGGTCATGCGGACGGCACTTTTTATGGAATTTCCTTTTTTACCATGGGCAGAAGCCTTATGACACAGAGGGTATTCGGAACGGTCATGGATATGGTGAGCAAATCGGAGAGCTGCCAGGGGCGGCCGCTGCCGAGAAACGCACCGAGACAGGT
>JAKSPR010000055.1 GCA_024404655.1 Clostridia bacterium
GCGCTTAAAGCACCGTTATCTTGACCTCCGCAGACCTGACCTCGCCCGCAATATCATTGCCCGCTCCGAGATCACCAAGGTCGCAAGAGACTATTACGCAGCCAATAACTTCATTGATATCGAGACCCCGTGCCTCATCAAGCCGTCTCCCGAAGGCGCAAGAGACTATCTCGTTCCTTCCCGTGTGCATACCGGCAAGTTCTACGCGCTGCCCCAGTCCCCCCAGCTTTATAAGCAGCTGCTCATGTGCTCCGGATTTGACCGTTATTTCCAGGTCGCCCGCTGCTTCCGTGACGAAGACCTCCGTGCAGACCGTCAGCCGGAATTTACCCAGCTTGATACCGAAATGTCCTTTGCTACCGCAGACGACGTCATGAATATGCACGAGGGCTTCATCAAGTACCTGTTCCGTGAATACTTCCATAAGGAACTCACCGAGACCTTTATCCGCATGCCGTGGAAGGAAGCCATGGAGCGCTTCGGCTCCGATAAGCCCGATATCCGTTTCGGCTTCGAGCTTCATGATCTGACCGAATGTGTCAAGAATACCGAATTCAAGGTCTTCCGCGGTGCCATCGACGCCGGCGGTTCTGTCCGCGGTATCAATATCGAGGGCGGTGCAAAGTTCACCCGTAAGGAGATCGATGCTCTGGGCGAATTTGTCAAGTCCTACCGTGCAAAGGGGCTTGCATGGCTCAAATGGAACGAAAACGGTGAAATTTCTTCCTCTTATGCAAAGTTCTTAACCGAGGATGAAAACGAAGCCATCAAGGCAGCTCTGGGCGCAAAGGCCGGAGACCTGCTCCTGATCGTTGCTGATGCCAAGAATGCCGTTGTCTTTGATTCTCTCGGCGCTCTCCGTCGTCACTGCGCAAAGAAGCTGGGCATGCTCGATCCCTTCGACTTCAAGTTCCTGTGGGTCACCGAATTCCCGCTGCTTGAGTGGAGCGAGGAAGACAACCGCTTCTATGCAATGCACCATCCCTTCACCTCTCCCATGGATGAGGATATCCAGTATCTCGACACCGATCCCGGCAGAGTCCGCGCAAAGGCTTACGATATCGTCCTCAACGGTACCGAGCTCGGCGGCGGTTCCGTCCGTATCCACGATAACGAGCTGCAGTCCCACATGTTCGATATTCTCGGCATCGCAAAGGAAGACGCAGAAGAAAAGTTCGGCTATCTGCTGGAAGCTTTCAAGTACGGCGTACCCCCGCATGCAGGTCTTGCATTCGGTCTCGACCGTCTGATCGCGCTCTTGCTCGGTCAGGAAGATATCCGCGATGTCATCGCCTTCCCGAAGGTACAGAACGCATCCGAGCTGATGTCCGGTGCGCCCGGTCTTGCTGACCCCAAGGGTCTGGAAGAGCTGGCTATCGCCGTTGTCAAGCCCATCGAAGAATAAGCAAACAAAAAAATTATGGCGGGGCTGCCGCAAGTGTTCTGCTTGCGTCGGCCCCGGTGCCATATACAGGAAAACAGGAGGTTTTCGCATGAGAACCCTGACCATCGGCAAAAACGACGCGGGACAGCGTCTGGATAAGTTTCTCACAAAGAACTTCAAGACCCTGCCCATGCCGCTGCTCTATAAATACATACGCTTAAAAAAGATCAAGGTCAACCGCAAGCGTGCGGAGCAGAATACCGTCCTCTGTGAAGGCGACACGGTGGAACTGTTCATCAAAGAGGAATTCTTTGAAGCAGTCACGCAGGACAACGCCTACCGGCGCGTCACGCCCCATCTGGAGATCGTCTATGAGGATGACAACATCCTCCTCTGTGACAAAAAACCTGGTTTGATCGTCCACTCCGATGAGGAAGAGGAAGTCAATACCCTCATCAATCAGATCAAGGCGTATCTCTGGAAAAAGGGCGAATATGTCCCCGAAGAAGAAAACGCCTTCGCACCGGCGCTCTGCAACCGCATCGACCGCAACACCGGCGGTATCGTCATCGCGGCAAAGAACGCAGAAGCGCTCCGTGTCATGAACGAAAAGATCAAACAAGGTGAGATCGACAAACGCTATCTCTGCGCCGCTCACGGACGCTTTGAAAAAAAGGAAGGCGTGCTCCGGGGTTACCTCAAAAAGGATTCCCAGACCAATATGGTTTCCGTCTTTGAAAAGAAGACCACGACCAGCCGTGAGGTCAAGGAGATCATCACGGAATACCGGGTTCTGAAAGAGAAAAACGATCTTTCCCTTTGTGAAGTACATCTTGTTACCGGACGCACTCATCAGATCCGCGCCCATCTTTCCTCCATCGGTCACCCGCTGCTGGGCGACGGCAAATACGGCGTCAATCGCGACGACCGCAGAGAGGGCTATAAATTCCAGGCGCTCTATTCCTACAAACTGACCTTTGCCTTCAGAACGGAATCTTCCCTTGATTATCTTGCAGGAAAGACCGTGGAGGTCAATCGGGATCATATATGGTTCTTAAAGGAATTTTCGTAAAACATCGCCTGATGGCGGCATACCTTTCGGCAATGCTGGGGGGACTTCTGTCGGCAGTTTCCGTGCTTCTGGCGGCAGAGGAAAACACGGCGCTTGCCGTGACAGCAGCGGTGTGCGGATTTCTCTGTGCGGCGCCGTTTATGACAGGCTTTGCCGGGCTCTGCGCAGACAAACACACAAAGCTTCGTGAAATCTTTGCTTTCGGCGCACTGTTCGGTGCATACCGCACACTGCCGGGGTACTGTTTCCTTTATGCCATGGCGGGAGCAGACTGGATCAGTCTGTCTTCCACGGTGACAGCACTGCTTGTGACGGCGGCGATTCTTGTGCTGACATTGCAGAGTGCTGTTCTCTGGGGTCTTGGCGCGATGTTTCTCTATGCCCTGTGGGTGCGGCAGCCCGGCAGACGGGAACTCTTCTGCCCACCTGCTTTTGCGCTGATCCACGGGCTTATCGAGTTTTTGCAGGGCATCCTGCCCGCATCTCAGCCGGGGGACTTTCCGTGGCTCGGACTTCCGTGGCTGCGGCAGGCGCTGGCCTTTACCGGGATACCGCTGTATCTGCAGGGAGCTGCGCTCGGCGGTTCTCTTTTCGTTGGCGGACTTGCCGTTCTTATCGGCGCATGGCTCGGCTATGCGGTGACGGCGGAAAAGGCGGCGCGGCGGTTTTCCTTCCTTGCAGCGGTACTGCTCCTTGCCGCCATGACGGGCGCAGGACAGCTTATGATGATCCTTCCTGCGGGGAAGACCACGAAAACCGTTTCCGCGGCTGTCGTCCAGGGAAACCTTGATTCCCATGACAAGTGGAGCGCAGAGGGCGCAGAGCTGGCAAAGGATCGGTATATCACGCTGACCATGCAGGGGGAGGACGGACTGTATTCTCCCCTCGGTCCCGGTGTTGATCTTGTGCTCTGGCCGGAAAGCGCGGTTCCCCTGACCATCGAGCGGTATCCGGAGCTGGATGCGGAGCTTTCCGCACTGGCTCTGCGCGGGGATTTCACCCTGCTGACGGGTCTTTTTCACCGTACGGAGGATGCGTGCTATACAAGCGCATACGCCTACAGCCCAGACGGTGAGCGCACGGAGGAGCCCTATTCCAAACAGGCGCTGGTACCATTCGGGGAGTACGTCCCCGGCGGCAGCGCTCTGATCGCCCGTTTCCCGGCTCTTGCGGAGCTGAATCTGTTCGGGGATCCGCTGACGGCGGGGGAGAATCCGTCTCCTCTGAAAACCGACGCCGGGCGCGTCGGTGTGCTTCTCTGTTTTGATACGGCATACGCATCGCCTGCTCTGGATGAGGTCCGGTACGGCGGCAGTATCTATGACGGGGCGGAGTACTTTGCGTGCCTTTCCAATACCGCATGGTTTGCGGACACGGCGGCAGGACGGCAGATGCTCGGTCATGCTGCACTGCGCTGCGCGGAGTTCCGGCGGGAGATGCTTGTCTCCTCCTCTACCGGCATTTCCGCTGTCATCGGTGCCAGAGGCGATGTGCGGGTCCGCAGTATGCCGGGTGAGACCGGTGTGCTCTTTGATGAGGTCACGGGATACGCGGGAAGGACTGTTTTTTCATATCCCGGCGAGAACGGCATCGCAGCTCTTGCGGTACTCGGTCTTGTTTTCCTGTTCATTATTCCGGGAAAACCACCGAAAAAAGGTGCAAAATCCGTGAAAAACCGAAAAAACACCCATTGAATGGAAAAAAGTTTAACGAAAGTATTGCTTTTTTGAAACGATTATGATATAATATAAGTCGTGTCTTGAATAGATACGAATCAATCAGTTCGTAATGAGTTCTACGATAAATGTAATCACAGGAGGTGTCTGTCACATGGCAAAGTGCAGTGTTTGCGGAAAGGGTCTTGTTTTCGGCCGTACCGTTTCTCATTCCAACCGTAAGGTCAACAGAACGTTCAAGCCCAACATCAGAAGAGTCAAGGCTGTCGTCAACGGCACGCCGAAGACGGTGTATGTTTGCTCCCGCTGCCTTCGTTCCGGCAAGATCGACAGAGCTAACTAAGTTGTTAGTTCCAGAGCAGACCTCGCGTTTGCTTTGCAGCATGTCCCGACAACGAAATACGCTGAACGCGGATATCTCCTTTTTCCATCGGTCAGAATTATGGCCGGATGAAAAGGAGATTTTTGCGTTTTCGGATAAAAGTTCTTGATTTCTTCGGTAAATCATGGTACAATAGGGACAGCATGAAACGAATCCGGCACAAAGGAGAAGTACGCATGAGCGAAGATAAGAATAACGAAAAAAAGTTCCGCACTGTATTTGGCGGCGGATATCAGAAATCCGATGTCAATGAATACATCGCCTCCATGCAGGCAGAGTTCATCAGCGTCGAGAATACACTCAAAAGCACCATTAACCGTCAGAAGGAGCAGATCGACAGCCTCCAGGCTGCCGCAATGTCCCTGAAAGCAAAGGAGGCCGAGAACGCCTCTCTCCGCGCGACCGTGGAGAAAGCAGCGGAAGATATTGCCGCCGCTGAACAGAAGGCTGCTCAAGCGGAGGCCCGCTCCATGGCAGCAGAGGACGCAAAATCACAGGCCGAATGTGAAATGGAAATGACAAAGGCTGAGGCAGCCGCCCAGCGTGAACGCGCCGATGCCCTCGAAGCCGAGCTGCTTCTGGTCCGCAGAGAACTGGAAGAGGCAAGAGAAGCACAGAAGGAGGTCGCCGTGGAAACTGACCCTGTGGCAGTCATCGACGAGCCTGTCGTTCCCGTTCTGCCCGATGATTATGAGACGCTCAGACAGAAGGCCGAGCAGTACGACAAGATGTCCGCCCAGATCGGCGCGGTCATGCTCAAGGCCGATGCCAATGCAGAAGCCATCATCCGGAACGCCAAGGCAGAGGCAGAAAAGATGCTGAACGGCATCAATGCCGAGCTTGCTGCCACCCGCTCCAAAGCCAAGGGCTCCGCTGATGCGCTGATCGGTGAGATCAGCGGAAAGGTCAGGGATATCAATTCCGTCTGCTGTGAGGATATCATGACCGATCTCGACGGCATCCGCGGTGCGCTGACCACCATGCTTTCTGCCGTGGAGGAAAAGTATACTGCCATCAACCAGCGGCTGGATACCGCCCGCGGAGATATGGAAGCTGCGGCAAAGACGGCGATCTATCAGGCTGCCGCTCCCCGCGTGCTCAAATCCACACAGGATAAGGCAGAATAAAAAGACAGTTCGATTTACCTGAAAGAAGGAACATTTGAAATGAAAAACGGAAAACTCGGCTACGCTGTTGTCGGTCTCGGCATCGGCATGGCCCATGTGGATGCGGCGCTTGCCAACAAAGACTGCGAGCTTGTCGCTGTCTGTGACCTCATCCCCGCAAAGATGGAAAAGGTCAAGGCAAAAGAGGACGACGTCCTCATGTATACCGAATATGACGAAATGCTGAAAAACCCCGATATTGATATCGTATCGGTCTGTGTTCCCAGCGGCATGCACGCAGACTTCGCTGTACGTGCCATGGAAGCAGGGAAGAATGTCCTCTGCGAAAAGCCCATTGAACTGACCGTGGAGCGTGCTATGCCTATTGAGGAAGCCCGTGTCCGTACCGGAAAGAAATGCGGTCTCGTCTTCCAGAACCGCAATAACGCATGTATGCGTCACATGAAGGAAGCCATCGACTCCGGGCGGCTCGGCAAGGTTTTCTGCGGCACCTTCGCCGTCAAGTGGTACCGTGACGATCAGTATTATGTAGGCTGGCACGGCACATGGGATATGGACGGCGGCGGTTCCTTGATCAATCAGTCTGTTCATACCGTGGATCTCATGCAGTGGCTCTTGGGGGACGTGGAAAGCGTCACTTCCGAAATGCGCATCGTCGATCACGATATTGAGACCGAGGACTTCACAGCATCTCTCATCCGCTTCAAGAGCGGCGCGGTCGCAACATTCGTTTCCACAACCTGTGCATATCCCGGTATCTGTACCGCCATTCAGGTTTACGGTACCGGCGGTTCCATCGAGGCTGACGCGGATTCCCTCACCGCATGGAAGCTCCGGGACGCCGATGAGGACGAGGAAGAAGACATGCTTGAACGCTACGGTCAGGGCAACCGCATGGCAGCCGTTATGGATCCTACCATGGTCGCAGGACATCAGTCCATGGTCGATGATATCATCGCCGCCGTGAAGGACGACCGGGACCCCCAGATCATGCCCCTCGAAGCCATGAAAGCCGTCCGCATCATAAACGCCGTCTACGAATCCGCAAAGACCGGCAAAACCATCACATTCTGATTTATGAGAGGCTGTCTCAAATGGAACATTTGAGACAGCCCGTTTTCCGCTCCCGACAAAAATCCCGATAAAGAAAGGAATACTCTGAAATGCCCTCCCATAAATTTCCCCTCGTCGGTATCACGCCCCAGTACAATATGGAAAACAACTCCATCTGGCTCCCTCCCCGCTATACTTCCGCCCTTCTGAACGTCGGCCTGATCCCCGTCATCATGGAACAGACTGCAGACCCGGAAATCCTTGCGGATCTCGTTTCCCGCCTCGATGGTATCCTGTTCTCCGGCGGTCCCGATATCCATCCGAAATATTACGGCGAGGATGTCCACCCCGACTGCGGCACCATTGCCGATGCCCGCGATACGTTTGAGCTTGCCATTTACCGCGAGACCATGAAGCGGAACCTTCCCACACTCGGAATCTGCCGCGGTATTCAGTTTCTGAATGTCGCAGAGGGAGGCCCTCTTTATCAGCACGTTCCCGGTCATTCCGACGGCGTGCGCCATACCGTGAAGATCAAGGCAAACTCTCTCCTTGCAAAGATCACCGGTATGACAGAGACGGAAACCAACAGCTATCACCATCAGACGGTCAAAACACCCGCTCCCGCCTGTGTCGTCACCGCGGCTGCAGAGGACGGCTCTGTCGAAGCGCTGGAAAAGACAGATGCTGTGAATTTCTGGCTCGGTGTTCAGTGGCATCCGGAACTCATGCAGACAGAAGAATCTGCTATCCGTCTGTTCCGTGCATTCGGCGACGCCTGCCGGGAGTATATGGAAAAGAAATAAGAACCCCGGATGAAGTTTTCGTAAACTATCGGGAGAATACTTTGACAGAACCGGAGAAATCATGTATAATACAGTCAAAGAATCACCGAATGTTCCATCACAGAAAGGATCGTTGCCCATCATGAATCATCGCAGACTGCTTTGTTTGCTTTTAATACTGACAGCCGTGCTCCTGTGTACCGCCTGCAAAGACCGGAATCTCCCGCCGGAGGATACACAGCCGACCATCGCCGATACCCAGAGTGAAACGGAAGCGGAAACGGAAACCGATGCTCCCGAAACGGAGACACAGCCCGTCGAGACCGAAGCTCCCGTCACCGAGGCACCCCAGACCGAGGCTCCCGAAACGGAAGCTCCGGAACCTGCTGTCGATCCCACGATCATCGACGACGGAAAATCCGCATTGTCCGTCATTCCTGCCGCAGCCGGAACGTATGTCAACCCCCTGTCCGGCCGTGTCTGTGAGCAGGCACAGGCAGAACGCAGACCCGCTGCCATCATGCTCAATAATATCGGCGTCGCTCTGCCCCAGCAGAATATCGCCGCAGCCGATGTTCTTTATGAATGTGAGGTCGAGGGCGGTCTCACCCGGCTTATGGGCGTGTTCAACGACTGGTCCAAGCTGGTTGCCATCGGCTCCATCCGTTCCTCCCGTGAATATTACATCGACTTTGCGGCAAACCATGACGCCATTTACGTCCACGCCGGCGGCAGCGATGAGGCTTATGTCAATCTGAAGGGCCGCGGCATCAACAATATCGACGGTGTCAACGGCGGCGCAGTGACTGCATACTTCTATCGTGATCCCGTCAGACGCCAGACCATGAGCCTGGAACATACCCTCGTCATGGACGGTGCAAAGCTCGATGAGGCCATCGCGTTCAAGAAATACCGCACGACTTACGCAAAGGATTTTGCAAATCCCCTGAATTTTGTCGGTCCGGAGCAGATTCTGACCCTTGCAGACGGCGCAAAATGCGAGTCTTTCACCTGTGCGTTCGGCGCACATAAGACCTCTTTTGTCTATGACGCCAAGTCCGGAAAATACCTGCGCTGGCAGAACGGAAACAAACATATTGACGGTGTGACAGGCGATCAGATCGGCTATGAAAATGTCGTGGTCCTGTTCTGTACCTACACCAGAACCAACGATGAGAAGAACCACATCCTTGTGTCTGACACCGGCAGCGGAACAGGCTATCTCATGATCGGCGGCAAATACGTCTCCATCCAGTGGAGCAAGGCGACCGGAGATTCGCAGGTCAAGCTGACTTACCCCGGCGGCCGCGCCGTGTATCTGACCCCCGGCAAGACCAATTTTGAGATCGTCCGCGCATCGACCAGCGTGACGATTGACGCATAAAAAGGGCAAAGGAGCGTATACGATGAAACCCGTCAATTCCTGGAATTTTACCCCTTATGCTCCGCTTGACCGCCCGGAGCGGCTGACGGAGCCCTATATCTGCCGCATCGCCCCCGGCATGACCACCGTGGATTTTGATTTCATCGACCCCGGAGCCAAGCCGAAGACCACCCATACCCTGTACTATCGCACTCGCGGGACAGGGGAGTACAAGGCGCTGGAGCTGGACAAGGAAATGCACGGTCAGCTCTACGGCCTGCGCAACCGCACCGATTATGAGTTTTATGTGGAGCGCGATACGGACGGCGTGCGCAGCGCTGTGCGGCTCGCCCGTACCTCTGTCGTTCCCGGCAAGGTCGTCAACTACCTGCATCCGGAAGACCCGTTCTATGGTTTCTCCGGGCAGTATCTCTGCTCGCCCAGTCTCATCCGCCTGCCGGGCGGACGGCTGATCTCCTCCATGGATGTCTTTGAAGGCAATAAACCGCAGAATCTGACGATTCTGTTTTCCTCCGATGATGACGGGAAATCATGGCAGTACCTGACCGAGCTTTTTCCCTGTTTCTGGGGGGAGATGTTTTACGAAAACGGACGGCTTTACATGCTGGCTGTTTCCGATGAATACGGAGATCTGCTCATCGGCGCCTCCGACAATGAGGGCAGGGACTGGACGCTGCCGACGGTTCTGTTCCGCGGCTCTTCCAGCTGTATCGAGCGCGGACTGCACCGGGCTCCCATGCGCCTCACCCGCCATGCGGGACGGCTGTGGACCGATGTGGAATACGGCGCCTGGGCAAAGCAGGAGATGAACAATGCCGTTCTCTCCGCACCCGAGGGTTGTGCAGACTACACCGACCCCGCCGTCTGGTCCATGACCTCCTTCTGGCGTCATAACGACCATAAAAACGAAGAAGGTCTGAATCCCGCCTGTGTGGGCGGTATTGAGGGGAATGTGGTTGCCGCTCCCGACGGCAGTCTTTATGATTTCCTGCGCTATGAAAACGGCAAGTGCCTGCTGCTCCGCATTGACCCCGATCAGCCGGAGGGAGAACTCACTTATGCCGGCGTCGTTCCCATGGAAATCAACGCATCCAAGTTTGAGATCTGCTTTGATGAGGAAAGCGGGGACTATTTCGCCCTCTGCTCCCGCCGCGTGACGGAAGGGAATCCCACCAACCGCAATCTTCTGTCCCTGTTCCGCTCCCATGATTTAAGAGAATGGCGCTGCACCGCGGATATTCTCGATGCCAAAGCGCTTGACCCGCAGATCGTCGGCTTCCAGTACGTTTCGTTCCTCATTGAGGGTGACGACATTCTGTTCCTCTCCCGCACCGCCTACGGAAAACCCCATAATTTCCATGACAGCAATTATCAGACCTTCCACCGCATCACAGGATTCAGAGACCTGTGAATTTGATAAAGTTCATCCCACCCATCAGCCGACACGCCGCCAAACGCTGTCGGCTGTTTCTCTGTTCCTATAGAAAAGGTCCGAATTTTTGACAAAAAATGAACTTTTTGCAGATTACCTATTGATATTTTCCTCTGATTGTGGTATGATAATCCCATCAACAGAATACCGCAGTTTGGTTTCAAACTGGTAGAGGAGCAGAACAGAAAAGTACCGCCGCAAAGAAAAAAGACCAGGTGCAGGCGGCGGGAAAGGATGTTTTGCCGAAGGAACTCACCCGTGCCTGAGGATGCGTTTCTGGGGTACTGCAGAAGATGCCGTACACTGTCACAGCAATGTGGAGCGCTATCACTTTGGCAGACGGCAGGAAACCCTCCCGCGGGATATCATGGGAGAAAACCGGAAACCGTTTCAGCCGCTGGATGTGCGCACACCGCACATTCGGCGGTTTTCTTTGTGTCAATTTCATATTACTTTGGAGGTTTTCCCATGCTGATGAAAAAACGGCTTCCCCTGTTTCTTCTCATCGTGACCCTCATCCTCTCCCTTGCCATGATTCCCGCGTTTGCGGAAGGCGAGACAGAGGACGCTGCAGCTCCGGCAGCAGGCTTTGACGCCGATGCACTGGACGCAGACACGATGACCTATGAACAAGCCCTTGCGCTTGTTGAGTATGCAGACTCCCTTGACGATGAAGCCGAGGATTTCTGCGACACCTACGGCGACCTGCTCGACCGTGCGGATTTCATTATCAATAAGAATGAGATCCCCGCATACAGCACATGGCTCGCTCTGCTCCCCCCGATCATCGCAATCGCCCTTGCCCTGATCACAAAAGAGGTTTATTCCTCTCTGTTTGTCGGTATTCTGGTGGGCGGCCTCATCTATACCAATTTCCATCCGCTTGCAACCCTGGACCACATCTTCCCGGACGGCATGATCGCACAGCTTTCCGATGCGTATAATGTCGGTATTCTGATCTTCCTGGTCATCCTCGGCGCTATGGTCATCTTAATGAACCGCGCAGGCGGCTCCGCAGCATTCGGACGCTGGGCTTCCACCCACATCAAGTCCCGTGCAGGTGCGCAGCTTGCTACCATCGTCCTTGGTGTCCTCATCTTCATCGACGACTATTTCAACTGTCTGACCGTCGGTTCCGTCATGCGTCCCGTTGCCGACAAGCACCAGATTTCCCGTGCAAAGCTGGCATACATCATCGACGCAACCGCAGCGCCTGTCTGTATCATCGCGCCGATTTCCTCCTGGGCAGCAG
>JAKSPR010000056.1 GCA_024404655.1 Clostridia bacterium
CCTTTATACCCGCAAATCCTGTCATGTGGACATCCGTGAAAACGGTTCCTTTGCGGTATCGGAGGGCAGTGACATGGCATATATCTGCCAGACCTGTCAGGATGACGAGGTACTGGCTGCCATCAATCCGCTGATGCTCTGATTACAATTCAACCCGAATACAACAAACATAAGGGGCGGGACAAACCAATGAAACCAGCAAACGATTTCTATGCAGCCCTGTTTCAAAGCGGGATTCTCCACCGACCTCTCCCGGTTCCGGAGGACGATCCCCATGCGCTGAAAACCATTCTCGCAGCAAAGCCGGTTCACAAAGAGAAAATCCTCTGGAACGGTGGAATAGGAAAAAACCTGCCGACCGGCGGCGGCCCCGGAACCGTTTCCGTATGCGAAACGGACGGGAGCAGAGTTCTGCGGCTGACGGCCGATCTGACGGCCGATCACTGGCCCGCAGGTGCGCCGCAGGACGGCGATTATACCAATTTCGGCACGGCAGCGTTCTCTTTTTCTTTATCCGGCGAAAACTGGGAGGATTTCGACCGCCTCCGTTTCCGTGTGCGTCCGGATATCCCATCGTCCTATGTACTCCATCTCAATGTCAGCGTCCGAAATGAAGGAAAAATTCCCGTACCGGATGAATACTGGCGGGAAGGCGCAACGGTCTTTGACTTGAAAAACGGTCAGTGGAACGATTGTATCTGGGAATTCCCCTCCATGGGACGAGACAGGATCACAAATCTGACCTTCTATGTCTTCCTGAGCGGTCAGGCCGCAGACTGGGGGGCAAAGCTTCTTTATGATTTTGCGGATATCCGTCTTGAATCAACGGGAGATGCCGAACATGAACGCGGCTGGCAATGCAGAAAGAATACCATTACCCTGTCATCTGCGGGATATTTCCCGGAAGGATCCAAAACTGCGGTGGCTGATGTGGATGCGGATATCTTCCGGGTCCACGATGCCCGGGACGGACATGCTGTCTATGAGGGACAGGTGAAGCGTGTCAGCAATCCGCGGGGCAATTTCTGCGTGCTTGATTTTTCGGAGATTCCGGAGGGGCAGTATTATCTGACTGCGGGAGATGTGCAAAGCTGCGTATTCCCCGTTTCTTCTGCCATCGGTACAGAACCTGTCTGGAAATTGCTGAATTTCGTTTATTGCCTGCGCTGCGGATATGCGGTACCGGGGAAGCACGGTGCCTGCCATCTAGATTCCATGGCGGAGCACAACGGCGTAAAGCTGTCGTTCTCCGGCGGCTGGCACGATGCGGGAGACCTTTCGCAACAGGCACTGCAGAGCGGGGAAATGGTCCATGCGCTCTTAGAAGCGGCGGAGCTTTATAAAGGTGAACCGCTGCTCCGGGCAAGGCTGCTTGAAGAAGCGGAATGGGGCCTCGATTTCATTCTCCGTACCCGTTTCGGCGATGGTTTCCGTGCGACCAGCGCAGGATGTACCCGCTATACCCGGAATCTGGTGGGAGACTTTGATGACGTCGCCGTACGCGTCTACGACCATTCCTATGAAAACTTTCTCTTCTCCGGCGTGGAGGCGTATGCCTGTACGGTATTGAAAGAAATCAATCCCGCTGCGGCAGAAGGCAGTCTTTCTGCGGCAAGAGAAGATTACGACTTTGCCTGCAAAAAGTTCGCAGAAACCGGCGTCGACCCGGCCCACATGTACGAACATACCTTCGGCAGCGGTCTTTCTCAGTATTATGCCGTCATCACATGGGCGGCGGCCAATCTGTTCCGCGCCGCAGGCGACAGGAAATATGCAGATGACGCGGCAAAGTATGCAGGAAAGCTCATTGACTGTCAGGAACAGGGAGCGGCAGGACTGCCTTTCACCGGCTTTTTCTACCGGGATGAAAGTCACGCTTCCATTGTGCATTTCAACCATCAGGCGCGTGAACACCAGTTTTTACAGGCTCTGACCCTGGTCTGCGATGTACTCAAAGATCATCCGGACCGCGCAGCATGGGTTCAGGCCATTGCCCGCTATGCAGATTATGTAAAAGCCGTCATCGGCAATACTGCACCGTACAGTATGATGCCCGCCGGAGTTCATCGTCTGGACGAACCGGAAGATCAGGCACTGTTCCCCTATATGCACATCTTAACGGACTATTGGCAGCAAAAGCCGCACTATGAAGCTCAGCTTTCAAACGGTCTGAAACTTGACGAAAACCATGTGCTGAAAAACTTCCCCGTCTGGTTTTCGTTCCGCGGCAACAGTGCAGTGCAGCTGTCCTCGGGCATTGCTGCGGCGGAGGCAGGAATCTGTCTTGACGATCCTGTGATGCGCTCCATCGGGCGGGAACAGCTTTACTGGATGTGGGGGAAGAATCCCTTCGGACAATCGTTGCAATACGGCGTCGGGGAACGTTATCCCGCTGAATACGGTGTCTATGTCGGTGAATGTATCGGCGAGGTTCCTGTGGGTGTCCAGACTGCCATGGATGAAGATATCCCCTACTGGCCCCAGACCAATAATGCGACCTATAAGGAAGTCTGGATCGGTACTGCCTGCCGGATGCTGTGGCTTCTGAACTCATGCAGAAAAATGACAGAAAACGAAAGGAATACGGAAATATGAAAATCACAGTCATGGAAGACGAACACGCTTTTGACGTGGCAGCGGCATGGAGAATCATCGGCCAGATGCTGGAGAAGCCCGATGCAGTCATCGGACTTTCTACCGGTAAGACCACAGGCAATATGCACGCCATCGTCAGCGAAATCTACCAGAAATACCCTTTTGATACCTCCCGCGTCACCATCTTCAATGTGGACGAGCTGACGAATCTGGACAGAAGCTATGCCGGCTGCTGCTATACGATGATCTATGATCAGCTCTGCAAAAATCTGAATATCCCGGACGAGAACTTCATCATGCCGAAGACCATTTCCGATGATTTTGAAAGAGAGTGCAGAGAATTTGAAGCTGCACTTGCAGCCCGCGGCGGTGTGGATTTACAGATGCTCGGTATTGGCTGGAACGGTCATATCGGCATCAATCAGCCAGGTACTCCCTTTGAGCGCCAGACCTGGGTCTCCCCCATGGACCCCATCTTTGAGGAAAAGGTCCGCAGAGAGACCGGTGTTGATCCCTCTTATCCTTTGGGTGGTCTGACCCGCGGTATTGTCAATATCATGCAGACCCGCCATCTCATTCTGATTGCCAAGGGTGCGGCAAAAGCGGATATCATCAAGCAGGCCATTGAAGGCCCCGTCACAACGGATATCCCCGCATCCGTGGTACAGCTGCATCCGAACTGCGAGATTCTGCTCGACCGTGAAGCTGCAGCAAAACTGACATTGTAATCTTTTTAATTCTGAAAGGAAGCGACATTTATATGAAAACATTTCCCATTGGTTTCTGGAACTACACCGACGCTGCGGAGCGCGGACCGGAAGACGTCAAGGACTGGGCAGACCTTGGCATGACCCTTGCCATCAGCCCGGAGTATTATGAGGGCTGCAAAAAGGAAAACATGCTTGCTATGCTCGACGCCTGCGAAAAGTACGGCATCAAGATGATCATCAGCGACGAACGCGCCCGCTGGTGGGACGCGTCCGATGATCCTGCGGCTTATGAAAAGAAGTTCATGGAAGCATACGAGGATTTCGGTCATCATCCCGCGACCTTCGGTTTCCATGTCGGTGATGAGCCCACCAATGACAAGGCTTTTGCCGATGCCATTGAGGCACACAAGACACAGCTGCGCTGCGCACCGAACCTGACGCCGCACCTGAATTTCATCCCCTACTGGAAGGGTCAGGAGGAGACAATTCTCAAAGCACCCACTTTCACCGACTGGGCAAAATCCATGGCGGACAAAGCGGATCTGAAAATCCTCTGCTATGACTGCTATGCCCAGATGAATCCGGAAGAATCCGGAACGGATCTTTACTATACCAATCTGAATAAGTTCATGGAAGCAGCGGATGCTACCGGGATCACGCCGTGGACGACTCTTCTGTCTGTCGGACACTTCCGCTACCGCGTACCGAGCGAAGATGATCTCCGCTGGCAGTTAAATACCGCAGTTGCGTCCGGTATGAAGGGCATTCTCTGGTTCTTCATCTATGAACGTCAGCCGGGATCCAACTACCGTCTGCCTCCCATTGACGAGTTTGGTGAGCGCACCGAGACCTTCCCGCGTCTTTCCCGTGTCAACCGCCATTTCCTCCATCAGTTCGGTCCGTTCTTTGCCGAGGCGGAGCATATTGCTACCTACCATACGGTTAAGGCCTACGGCGGCTATCCACTCTATGTAGCAGGCAAGACCGATGATATTCTGACAGATGTCACCTGCGATCAGGGACTTCCCGCCGTTGTCGGTTTCTTCCGCCTGAACGGAGAAAAGTATGCTGCCGTGGTCAACAACAGCACGAAGGAAAGCGGTCTGTTCAAACTGCACGTACCGAAGAATACCGCAGTTATGGAACGCCTTACCTGGGATGGTGACTATGCCGATCTCAAAACCAACAGCTGGGACGCCTGCTATTATGAGACCGAGACCGAAAAGGTCGGCGGCGACTGGCTTGCACCCGGTCAGATGAAGCTGTATCATCTGAAATAAAAAAGTATCCACAAAAGGAATCAGCCCCCGCAGCGCACAACGGCGCTATGCGGGGGCTGATTGATTCTTTTCTATTATTTTTTGCAGGGGAAGCGGAACACGGCAATACCGCCTGCCGGCAAGGTCATGGTCAGCGTATTTTCCGTAATCTGCAGGTTTTCTGCATCGGAGAGGATCGGCGTAAAGCTGCCGCCATCTGCCTGACGGGTGACCTTGATGATGCGGTCAAAGCTGTGGTCAAGCTGCTCACCATCGGCAACGGAACGCATGACACCGTTGTTGTTGAAGACGGCAAGCGCATATCCGTCTGCGGTTTCGTTGAGCATCCACAGGCAGTCACCTTCCACGCAAACCGGGGAGATGCGGTCAATGACGACGTGAAGAATGTGCTCCAGTTCATCTCCGTCGTCAGCGGGGAGAATGCGGTCAATATAAGCACGGTTCTTTTCGGCAAAAGATGCGGAACCAGTAAGATCGACAGCATACTCGTAGTTATCAAAGAGACCGGCATCATCGTCGTAGCGGATATCGAAGAGATCTCCGAAAGGAGAGTTTGTGATGGCACGCCAGTCGTATTCAGCGCTGTTGTGGCGGTTCCGGTCAAAGTAAATGCGGCGCAGAATGTCATAGATGTGCAGTTCTTTTTCGCGGTCATCCATGACGGGGGTATCTTCCGTGAATCTGAAATAGTTGGTGCCGTGAGCGACTGTGTTGGTGGAGATCATCTTGGCGTCAGACGGGAGTACGAGAGCAATGGGGGTATAGGCTTTGCCCAGGTCCGGATTCTTCCGCACGAAATCAAGGAAATCATACTTGATTTTTCCATAGGGAGTGATCTCAAAATCCTGCCAGTCGTAGAAGGTGTTGCAGGCACCCCATTCCTCGGAAAGCCACTCGGCTCCGGCAAAGAGGGAATAGAAGAAAATGCGGCGCAGAAGGGACATGGAGGAACCGCCCCGCTCTCCCGCAGGCTCATATTCCGGCTCTACGCCGGAAATATCATAGAGATTCCATTCGTGGAGAGGATCGCGTTTGTAATAACAACAGGAGAAAGGACTGCCGCCCCAAGGCTCCTGATAGGTACCGAAGGGAACGCCGATGGCCCTGGCGTTGCCTCTGGCAACGGCAACCTGCAGACGGGTCAGCGGCGTCTGACCGCCGATCTCCGGCATGTAGTTTTTTAAGCCCAGATCACGCTGAATCCGGGTAAGCATGGTGTAGCTGTCCGCGTGGAGCAGGGGCTGCACGGTGCCGTCCTTGGCAAATCCGCGCTTTCTGTAGGTCTTTTTGACAAAATCACTGATGTTTTTCGCATTTACCATGGGCGGGGTGGAAAGCCATTCTTCGGCGGTCTGGGTCTCAACGTAGACGGTGCCGAAATCCTTTTTAATGTTGTTTTCCAGTTCATCCAGGGTTTTGGGGAACAACTTTACACCTGCTTCCAGACCGCGGTAGGAGCCGTAATCACCGATGACGCGGTGATAATCGGAGACCAGATTGCCGCCCAGCTCATGCAGCTGGAAGCCGAGAAAACGGCTGCCCAGCTTTTCGGTGTAATAACGGATCAGAGCCGGATCGTTATCATAATCACAGAAAGCGATACCGCCCTGAATACGGTCCATCCAAAAATAACAGGTTGCCTCGCACACCCTGCGGTCAAGCGCTCTCCCCCGCGTCGCAGCTCCGCCGCCCATGGCACACTCCTTGACTGTGCCTTCACAGCAGAGCTTGACACCGCTGGTATCGTCAATAAATCCGCGGCGGACCAGTCCGTCCCAGAAATCGGTCTTCGGTAAATAGGCATGAATGAAATGAAGCATAGTCGGATTCCTTTCAGATGGTTTGTTTGAAGCCATTATAGCACAAGTCGCGGGATTTGTCCATAGGAAGAGAAGAACGCATGAAATCTTTAATATTATGCAGAATTTATAAATAGACTATATAAGAAAAAGTCCCGGAAAATAAGGATTTCCGGGACTGCTATGAAAAGGTTGACTGAATTGTTAAACTTTTTCCTGTTTCTTAAAATAATGTCCGATATAGACGAGCAGCAGAGCTCCGAGAATCGGATAGACGGCTGCTGTGAGCATTCCGGCCTTCAGACCGATCTGCTCCGGGGTCATGGAGCCTGAGGAAGAAAGTTCCACAGCAAAATCGCTTACTGCAACACGATCCACAAGAGCACCGAGAATCTGAGGTGCGACGGAAGCACCGAAATCACCGCCGGCAGCCATCAGCGCATAGGCTGCAACGCCGGGGGACGGAATCTTTTCTTCCATGAGGATCAGCGTGCCGGGCCACAGCATGGAGGTACAGCATCCGGTCAGAATACAGGCGATGAAAGCAAGGATCACATTGGAGGCAAGTCCCGCCGTCACATAGCACACAACCGCACCGATCATGCTGATCAGCAGCGCACGATGGATATTCTTACCGTACTTTGCGTACAGCCCGCGCGTCATGGCAAGGAGCAGCGCGAAGACCGCCATGCCGAGAATATCACCGGCAGCTTTGGGAACCCGCAGTGCGTTTTCCATGAAGCTGGAGATCCATCCGGTCATGACATTCTCTGCGGAGCTGCCGAGAAAAATACACAGAACACAAAGTGCAAGACCACCCGCACGGGAACCGCTCTTTTTCTGCTCACCAGAAGAAAGATTCATATCCGGAATCGGAGAAATCCAGAAAAGAACGGAGGCGATGATGGGCAGTGCTGCCCAGAACAGGGTCAGGTACATCCAGTTCTCTGTGCCGAAGATGCGGAAATAGACGGAGCTGATCACGACAACCGATACCACGCCCCAACCGTACAGGGAATGGAGCAGGCTCATATCCTTGTCGGGATGCTCCGAGGGCAAAGCGGCGATGACGGGGCTCAGCAGTACCTCGGAAAGTCCTGCGGCGACGGAGAAGATCACCGTGCCCAGAGCAAGTCCCGCAAAAGCATGCTCCGGCAGGAACCATGGGATCAGCGCGTAGAGACACAGTCCTGTGGATGTCAGAAGCGGCATGATGCGTACCACCATGCGGATGTTGAAAAATCGGGAAAAGAATGTAAAAATGAGGTCGATAGACAGCTGCGTGCAGAAATTGATGAGAATCAGCGTTCCCAGCAGTGTATAGGAAATCCCATACGTGGAATGGAAAGCCGCAAACAGCATCGGCGGAAGACTGAATACCGAGGACATGGCGAGATAGGAGAAATGACAGGCACGCCGTGTGCGGTTATAATCCGGCTGTGTATGTGACATAAGACCTCCCGGATCAGATGAACACGGTGAAGTACCGCGCATCGTCGAGATGCTTATTGGCAGCAGAAGCAAAGTCGCACATGGGGAACGTGACGGTCTCGCCGTCCACGGTGACGGTCACATTGCAGGCGGAGAGCATGAAGTCGTGACGGGTGGCGGCTGCTGTCACAACGGCGTTCTTGCCGCAGATGGTCTTGCCGGAGAACATCTCTTCCTCGACAGCGCCGATACGCTTGGAGCGGGCGTAGAGCAGTGCACCGCGGCGGAGAATGCTCATGGGATGTTTGACCATAGCATTTCTGTCGCAGGGACCGCGGTTGGGGTCGGTCCAGCGCTGGACATGATAATCTGCTGCAGGGGGATTCGGGAATTCATGGACAAAGTCAATCACGCGAGGCGTCATATCAAAGCGCAGACGGATGACCATGTCACCCTCTTTGGTAGGAACGGGAAGATAGGTGCCGGGGACGCCTTCCAGAACTGTATCACCGATGGTGACAACGGTTTTTTTGCTCCACTCCGGCATACGGAGATACAGCTTCTGTCCGGCTTTCAGACCGCGTATCGTGATACCGACGGAGCCGTTATCCAGATATCCGTTTCCGTTTTTCAGATCGGTCTCCCCGAAGACTGCGCGGGCGGGAATATAGGAGTTTACATACAGGGCACCGTCCGTGTCGGTGACAAAGACCGATTCTGCCGCATTGCAGAAGCCGCGGGCGGCATTGTTGACACAGCAGTGCTGATATTTCGTCTCCACCTGAGGATCGGCTGTCCAGTGACGGCCGCTGCTGCGGACAAAGAATGCTCCCCACTTGCCGTCTTCATAGATACCGGCAAGAAAGGCATTGAGGAAAGCATTTTCAAAGGATTCCATGTATTTAGGCTCACCGGTGATCGCGTAAAGCTCCCAGCAGAGGCGCATCCAGTGGAGTACGTCGCAGACCTCTGTTGCACTGTCGGGATAAAGCGCTGCATCGGCAAACTGTTCGCAGTAACCGACGCCGCCGAGAATGTTGCTCTCGTGTTCCTTCAGCAGCTCATAAACGCCCTTTGCGGCGGCAAGCGCAGCTTCACAGCCGGTCACACGGTAATATTCGCACAGACCATCAAAGCAGGACATCATTTCGTAGGCCTTTGCATACCACGTCGTGCCGTCCTCTTCCATGAACCAGTGGTGGGGTGCGATGCCGGAGGCGCCCATCTTTACCAGATTGGGACGGGCGTTATCCTCCCGCTGCCAGTCGGAGACGATGCTGTCCGCAAGGGAAAGGAAGCGCTTGTTCCCGGTCAGACGGTAAAGCAGCAGCATGGGCTTGAGAATGGAGCAGGGCGGCATACCCTCCATGACGCCGGTTTCCCGGACGGAGAGACCGAGACGGTCAAGGGTATCAAGAAGGCACAGCGCCATCTTTTCGGCTCCGGCCAGAATCTGTTCGTCATCGCACAGCATGGCGCACTCGATCATGCCCCAGAG
The DNA here is from genome assembly GCA_024404655.1 of Clostridia bacterium. Classification (GTDB taxonomy): domain Bacteria; phylum Bacillota; class Clostridia; order Oscillospirales; family CAG-272; genus RGIG3925. The sequence goes on from JAKSPR010000056.1 coordinate 9,314, forward strand.
GGTGTATTTCTGTCCCCAGATGTTCCAGTTATAATAGCATCCCCAGCCGATCTCTTTCATGGCGATGGCGGGATCTGCGCTCAGGATATTGTCACTCTTTCTGTAGGTGGAGAGATAACCGTCTTCACGCTGCATGGAGAGCATACGGTAAGCGGAGCGGCGGAGCTCCTCGCGGAAATCCTTGTCCGGCTTCATGCGGCAGGCGCGGACACAGCTGAGCATCTGCTTGCCCCAGAACTCACCCCGCCACATGCCCCAGGTAAATTCATCGTCATACTGTTCCTCAAAGCATTTTTCCGCTTCACCGAGGATTTCTTTGACGGCAAAAGCACCGGACAGACGCTGGTAGAAGAACCGGTCCATCCGTGTGCCGATTTCTCCGCGGAACGTGGTCAGATGCGGCTCTGCCGTTCTGATTTTATTTTCTTTCAGATAAGGTACTTTGAATTCCATAATAGATCTCCTGTCTTTTTCAGTCAAAACAATAACGATAGAGGAACCGTCCGCCGGGGGACGCGTCGCCATGGACGTAGATGTCCAGAATATCTCCGGTCAGAACCGTGTTGTCGCTCCATTTGAAATCGAGCTCGCCGGAAAGCGTGCCCAGTGCGGAGCGCGGCAGCTTTACCGCGATGCTGTCACCGGATACGGCGTATTCCGCACCGCAGACGGATTCGGTTTCAAAACCGTTCCCTGTAAAGCGGAGCAGCGATGCTTTGCCGCCTTCTTCCATTTCCACCATGAAATGGAAGTGCTCCCATGCAGGCGATGTGCTGCCGGGTACTGCGAGATACAGACGCATCCAGCCGCTTCCTGCTTCAAAGGGGGTAATGGCATCAGTGCAGCGGCAGAGAAAGTAGAAATTCTCCCCGTCTCTTGCAGCCTTTGCGCTGACAAGGTCGTTGCGTCCTGTGCGGTCCACATAGTGCAGAGAACCGTAACCGCCGCAGTCACGGTCAAAGGTGTTGCCGGGATAAGAGTGGTATTCCGGCCCGACACCGTCCCATGCTGCGCTCCCGCCGTGAATGTCGATCGTCGTTTCCTTTGTAGCCTTCGGAACTTCTCTGACACCTTTATAGCGGCGGATGAAAGAGACCATCTGGTAATAGTAGGCGTCACCGAGCTCTCCGCGGCTGGGTTCCAGATCACGGCTGTAGGCGGCGGTGAACTCATCCGGAAAGGCATTTTCCACGGACTGCCATGTCTTGAAACGGCCTGCGATCCATTCGTTCCACCCTGTGATGAAGATGAAATCGGGATCGACGGTCAGAGCGTATTCAAACTGTTCTTCGAAATTTGCGCCTCGCAGGGCTGCATCTGGGCGGGTGTCCTCGCCTTTGGAGGTATGGGTACGTCCGAAGATGTTCTTGCCGTTCATAGCGGTGAGACCCAGCTCCGCAGACCAGTTCTGCGCAGCACCGACGGTCATCTGCTCCGCCGTACCGTCCTCCCGGTAGGTAACTGCCTGTGGATAGACGGAAAGCCATGTCCACTTGCCGTTGCGCAGGGCACGGGGGGAATTGTAAGTCGGTTCACCCGGACGGAAGGTGAAGAAATCATGGATTTCCTTTTCGTATGGGTCATTTGTATCCAGCACATCACCGTAGGCCATCAGAAGCGGCTTGCCGTCCCACTGAAACCACAGTTCGGGATACAACCCCGGTTTATATAGATTTTCATAGAGATCATGCAGCTGTATGCGGGTTTCCGGAGACGGTCCGAAGGGGAGCAGGAACGAGATCTTCGGCGTGTTGACGCCCTGTGCTCTTGCTTTTGAGAAGACCTCGCAGAGGATCATGTAGCCTTCCCGCCATGTGAAGGTGCCGTTGGTGTTGTCAAAGATCACAACGTCCACACCGGAATCGGCAAGAAGCTCCGCCTGTCTGCGGTAGACCCACGGGTCACAGCCGTTATAGTAGCCGTAGATCGGCTCATCCCAATGGTGTGCACCGGCCTGATAGTCTTTCCAGAGGGGGTGATCATAGTCGTTCTGCATCTCCGGGTGCTCTTTCATCAGACGGGAAATATTGACAGGCCCGGTGTTGTGCTGTCCCGCATGCCATGTCCAGAAAAAAAGACCGATGGTCTTGTTTCTGCGCGGACCTCCGGCAGTCTTCTGATCGGGCAGAGTTCTTCCGAGGGCGTCCGTTGCTGCCCAGGTGTC
>JAKSPR010000057.1 GCA_024404655.1 Clostridia bacterium
GCATGCTTCGCGGGATGTTCTGTTTGGGGTTGTGTTGTTTTCGTTTTTGGGTGCAAGGAACGGCATTATGGCGTGGCTGGGACGATCTTTCCGGAAAGGATTCCTTTATAGCTGTTGACAAATTTCGATGCGGATGGTATAATATCATTGTTTCAAAAGAAGAACGGTCTGCAAAGAACCAGTACCGTAACGACCACAAAGGATAAAAAGGAACCGCTTTCTATGATGCCTCATCGAATACTCAACAATATCAAATTCCACCTGCTGTATTCCGCGATGCTGCTGGTGATTCTGTTCGGCGCGCTGCCGCTGTTCCAGACGATTGCAAACGTCCTCTTCCGCGGAAACATCATTCTGAACATTCTTGCAATCTGGATTCTGGTGGGCTTTTACTATGCTTTCCCTGAAAAGATCCGTCTTGACCGTGATTCCGAGCAGATGCGCCTGTTCCGCAAGGATACGCCGGACGGCTCCTACAATGCCAAAGAGGACGCAAAACGGATTTTTCATTCCGATGAATACAAGAGCGACGTGGTTTCCATTCTCGGAACCGTCGCCGCTGCCGTTCTCATCATCTTTGTCCTGTTTATGCTGCGGATTGCCACCCCGCCCGCCATTCTGAAAATCCTGCTCTTCAACCCGGCTGCGTTTCTTCTGATTATTCCGGCAGCGCTCATGCTGACTGTCTCCTATGCGGCTTTTCATCTGTGGTTCACCGTGGATGTTCATAAGGGCTGGGACGAAACCCGTCTGCATCTTGAAAACGAACGCCACATGGAGTACGACGAAAAGAAAAAGTAAACCGACACTCAAATCCTCAAAAACAAAAAAAGGCTCCGGCATCGTGCCGGAGCCTTTCGTATGCAGTATCTTATTTGCCGCGGGTCTTCTTGAGGATTCTCATAATATCATCAAAGTCGCTGTCGGAGATGACACCGTCGCTGATGGGATCAACGGGAGCGTTGCGGGCTTCTTCTTCTGCCTTTGCCTTTGCTTCCGCCTCAGCTTTTGCCTTGGCTTCTGCTGCAGCGCGCTCAGCCTCTTCCTTTGCCTTTGCTTCGGCAAGAGCCTGTGCTTCTTCTGCTGCGATCTCTTCGGGGGTCTTCTTCTTCAGCTTCTTGTCAGCTTCCAGACCGGTTGCAATGACAGTGACGCGGATTTCGTCTTCCAGATCGGGATCAATGACAACACCCCAGATGACGTTTGCATCGGGATCGGCCTGATCAGTGATCAGGTTGGAAGCGGCATAAGCCTCATCCAGACCCATATCCTGGGAACCGGTGATGTTGACGATGATGCCCTTGGCACCCTGAATGGTGGTTTCGAGCAGGGGAGAGGAGATAGCCATCTGAGCTGCCTTCTCCGCCTTGTCCTTGCCGTTTGCCTGACCGGTACCCATGTGTGCAAGACCTGCACCGTACATGACGTTGGTGACATCGGCGAAGTCGAGGTTGATCAGACCGCGGACATTGATCAGTTCGGAAATACTCTGGACACCGAGACGGAGAACGTCATCGGCGATCTGGAATGCGTTGACCAGCGTGAGCTTGGTCTCGGATGCTTCTTTCAGCTTGTCGTTGGGGATGATCAGCAGGGAGTCGACATACTCGCGGAGCTGGATGATGCCGGCCTCAGCCTGTTCCATACGGCGCTTGCCTTCAAAGGAGAAGGGCTTGGTTACGACACCGACGGTCAGAATACCCATATCATGGGCAATCTTTGCGACGATCGGAGCCGCACCGGTACCGGTACCGCCGCCCATGCCGGCAGTGATGAAGACCATATCGGCACCCTGGAGTGCGTCTGCGATCTCAGATCTGGATTCGTCAGCTGCATTGGCACCGACCTCAGGCTTTGCACCTGCGCCCTTGCCGGCAGTAACCTTGTCACCGATATTGATACGAATAGGAGCATTGGATTTCTCCAGAGCCTGAACGTCCGTGTTGATAGCGATAAATTCTACGCGCTTGACATTGCTTTCAATCATGTGATTGACGGCATTGTTACCGCCGCCGCCGACACCGACGACCTTTATATTGACAACGCTGGCAGTTTCTTCTGCGTCAAATTCAAAATTAGACATTTGCTGCTTCCTCCTGTTATGTAGTGTGGGCACCTTATTCTGTGCTTTTGGGGTGTCGTTTAATTCTAAACATACTTTAGAAATCAAATACCGCCAAAAAAGAGGCACGTATGATTCATACTATATATGATACCTTTTTTTGCGGCTTTTTGCAAGATGCTGCGGTATAATTCACAAATAGTTTACAATTTCAAGGAAGAAGGCCGGATTCAGATAAGACAAACACAATCCGATTCTAAACGGTGTTTAGAATCGGATTGGAGTTCGGGGAAGACTAAAAAAGCTGTAATCAGAACGGATCCCGGCAGGAAGAAACAGAATCATTCTTCGCTGACAATCGGGTCGGCTGCGAAGGTAGCTACCTTATTGCCGATCAGAGTGACGGTGCCGTGATCATCGGGTTTCAGAGACTCCACAAGGCTCTTGATATAGAGCATCTTGGTATCCAGGTTTTCCGCGGTACCGATATCAAAGGTCAGACGGTTATCATAACGGAGGGATAGATAGTAACGGTTGGACAGATCCATTTCGTGGATCTTATCGTAGACGGCGGATTCCTTGATGATGTCGATGATCTCGGATAAGAACAGAACATAGGAAGCGTCGAAGAACTGGAGCTTATGACCGACAACGGCATAGGAGACCGCAGGCAGGGTCAGCTTCCGCAGGTCCTCCGGCAGTTCCTTTTCGGTATCGCACCGGGCAAGGATACGCATGGATTCAGATATGACAAAGTATTCACCGTACATTTCCGTATAGAATTTTGCGCAGTCCTCGGTAAAGATCAGATGGACCGTGTCGGGCAGCTCGCGCTCGACTTCGATATCCTGTATGTAGGGGAATCTCTGCCGCAGACGACGCTCGATGTCGCCTTCGCTGACGGCAAAGACGAACATATTCTTTTTCAGCCCGGAAGCACGGAAGACATCCTCCGCCGCATATCCGGTCAGGTTGTCAAAGGTCAGATGCTGCAGCCGGAAGAAATACAGAATGAATCCGGCAAGGAAAGACACGACCAGCACAAGCGGCAGTACACGGCGCAGCATGACGGCGCGCACCTGCCGGGTATGCTTGTAATATTTCATGGAGGACAGGGTGGCTTCGTTGTCCTCTTCCTTCTTTTTCGGACGGTGCCTGCGGCCGGAGGATTCCTCAAGATCGGATTCCTCGGCACGGCGGAAGGCAAACTGCCGGGTCTCTTCGTCCGGCTTCCCGCCTGTCCGGGTACTGTCGGCCGATTCTCCGCGGGATTTTCCTTTCGGTGCCTTTTTCTCCTTTTTCTTCTGCGCGCTGGCGGCGTGCCTGTCCTTTTTGGAGTGCAGACCGTCGTCATCGTCCTCATCGGCGGTGTCGGGAATCTCATCGGGGTCTTCGTCGGAAGTTTCCTCTTCGGGCGAATCTTCTTCATCGTCACCCTCTGCCCCGGCGGGGAAATCTGCACCGGGCCAGTTCAGAAAAATACCGTCGTCATCATCTTCGCTGCTGATATCCATGGCAACGGGAAGATTGGCCCCGGTTTCTTTATCAAATTCCTGTTCTTTCAAAACGGCTGCCTCCTTTCAAAAAAATTCTGTGCATGGGAATCTGTTGGCTGCCTGGTATGCTTATTTTTTCTTTTCTGCGATCAGCTTCACACATTCCTCGTAGATGCGTTCCTTTGCGTCGGTGACGGCGAGGGAGCGGATGGCATTCTGCATCGCGCTGCGGCGTTCTGTGTCGTCAAGGAGACCGGAGACGGCGTTTTCCATGATCTCCGGGGTGATCTGCTTTTCTTCGATCAGAACAGCGGCACCGCGGTCTGCGAGGACCTTTGCGTTCTTGTACTGATGGTTTGCCGTGACGTTGGGGGAGGGAATCAGGATGCAGGCTTTACCGTCCAGTGCAAGCTCGGACAGGGTCATGGAACCTGCACGGGCAATGACCACATCTGCCGCTGCCATCTGCTTGGGCATATCGTAGATATATTCCAGCAGCTTGATATTCGGGTACTTGTCAAGTCCCGCTTCCTCAAACATCTTCTTTGTGGCTTCATATTCGACGGCACCTGTGGCATGGACGTGGAGAATATCGGGATGCTTGGAAATATATCCTTTCATCAGGTCGAGCATGGCGAAATTGACCTGCTCCGCGCCCGTACTGCCGCCGCAGGAGGGCAGATAACTGCGGTGGTGATGCGCGATGCCCAGCTCTTCTCTTGCATCTTCATAGGAGATATCGCCGGGGGTCATGCGCAGGGGATTGCCCACGCGGATGGCGCGCTCCGGATATTTCAGAGATGCCCGGCTTTCTTCAAAGTTGATGAAGATGCGGTCGACAGCGCCCTGCAGCATGCGGACGGCGACGCCGGGGATGGCGTTTGATTCGTGAAGCGCCGTGGGGATACCGAGCAGGGAAGCTGCTTTGAGGGCCGGATAGCAGGCATAGCCGCCGGTACCGATGACGATATCGGGCTTGAACTCTTTGATCAGCTTTTTTGCCTTGGAAACGGAGGTCAGCACCATGAATGCGGTTTTGATATTCTGGGGGGACAGGGAACGCCGCAGCCCCCGGATCTCGATATGGTGCAGAGGATACCCCGCCTGGGGCACCAGTTTGTTTTCAATGCCGTGGGAGGTGCCGACAAAGGCGATCTCCGAATCCGGCTCCTTTGCGCGGATGGTATCGGCAATGGCAATGGCGGGATTGACGTGACCGCCGGTGCCGCCGCCTGTCATCAGAACTCTCATGAGAGTTGGCTTCCTTTCTGTGATTATGACTGTTGATAGGAGTAACGCGAGACGGCAAGGATCATGCCCATCTCGAACATCAGCATGACAAGGGAAGAACCGCCGTAGCTGAAGAACGGCAGCGAAACGCCCGTAACGGGCATGGAGCCTGTGACCACGGCAATGTTCATGATGCACTGCAGGGCGACCTGCGTGATGATGCCCATGACCAGCAGGGACGAATAGGTATCCGGTGCATGGGAGGCAATGACGTAACCGCGCCAGAGCAGCAGAGCAAACAGAATGATAACAGCCACAGCGCCTACCATGCCGAATTCCTCACAGATGACGGCATAGATGAAGTCGTTCTGCGCCTCGGGCAGATAAAGGTATTTCTGACGGCTGTTGCCCAGACCCACGCCTAAAAATCCGCCGGAGCCGATGGCGTAAAGGCTCTGCAGCAGCTGATAACCGGAGGAGGCCGGGTCGGTCTCGGGCTGCAGCCAGAACTGCACACGTTTTCGTGCATAGTCAAAAATCAGGATCAGCAGACCGACGACGCCTGCACCGGATCCTACGGCGATGGCGATGGGCTTGACAGGCGCACCGCCGATGAAGATGACCATGGTGCCGATCATCAGAAGAATCATCGTTGCGGAAAGGTGTTTTTCCAGTGCCGTGACGAAACAGACGGCACCGATCAGTAAGTACGGATAGAAGATACCGCGGCGGAAGGTCTTCATCTGTCCGCGGCTGGCGGAGACGTAAAGCGCAAGCACCATGACCAGAGCCAGCTTCATCATCTCCGACGGCTGGATCTGAATGGGACCGAGAACGATCCACCGCTTCGCGCCTTTAACGGTCTTTCCGATAAAAGGCACCAGCGCCAGAAGAAAGGACGTGCCGAAGAACGCGGGCATCGTCAGCTTCTGGAACCAGCGGTAGTCAAACTGCATGACGACGATCATAGCCACAAAGCCGAGCGCCGCCCACTGCAGTTGGGAACGGATGAAGTAAAGACTGTCGTCAAAGTGGTATTCCGCATAGGCATAGGAGGACGAGAAAACCATGGCGGAGCCGAGGCACACCAGAATGATAACGAGGACGAGGAAAGGACGGTCCACGTTGCCGCGCAGACGGATGAGGGTCTCAACCGGCTCGTCTTCTTTTTCTTTGGCGGCACGGCGCTGCTCGTTTTTGCGGAGCTGCTCCGCACGGACACGTCTTGCTTCTGAATCATCTTTTGGGGTACGGGCGACACCGGGAGCGGTTCCGGCTGTCGGAGCAGAAGCTGCCGCAGTTCCTCCGCGGACGGGTGCAGCTCCTCCGCGGACGGATGCAGCTCCATTCTTCTGAGAGGATTGACCGCCGGGCGCAGATGTACGCTGCTGCGGGTGGGAATTGGGATTCTGCATCTGACGGGGATTCTGACCGGAGCCGTGAATATTCGGTGTTCCGGGTGCCTGAGACCCATTTCTCTGTGGTCTTTGCGTTTGTGCGCTGCCCGGATTCCGTGTCTGGCGGGGAATTGGACGTCTCCGCAGAGCGGGATCAGCGGAGACAGATGCTTTGCCGGAGGCACCGGCAGCGCCGCGGATAGCAGCTCTCGGGTCGTAATCCGGGGTACCCACAGTACCTTTGGTACTGGTACCGTTGGTACTGGTGCCGTTGGTTCGTCCGGCGGCCTGACTGCGCTGCTGCATCGAAGAATTCATGCGGTTTCACCCGATCCTTTCTTTCAGACATTCATAGATAACATAAACGATTCCATCAGAAGATGACATATTCGAGAAGATAAGATAACGTGCAGAAGACAAGTGCACAGACGGAGAAGACGGTGACGATTTTTACCTCGTTCCAGCCGCACATCTCAAAATGATGATGGATCGGGCTCATCCTGAAGATGCGCCGACCCTCGCCGAAGCGGATGCGGGTATACTTGAAATAGGTGGTCTGCAGCATGACGGAGGCCGTCTCGATGATATACATAAGGCCGCAGAACAGAACGATCAGGGGATTGCCCGCAAGGAATCCCATACCGACGACCATGGCGCCGAAGAACAGGGAACCCGTATCGCCCATGAACACTCTTGCCGGATAGAAATTATACACAAGGAATCCAAGAGCAGAGCCGATGGTGCAGGCTGCCGCACAGGAGAGGGGAAGACTGTCAACGGTAAAGGCCGTCAGCGCAAAGAACGCACCGACCACGAAAGTCTCCGCGGAGGCAAGTCCGTCGATGCCGTCGGTTAAGTTGACGGAGTTGACAACGCCCGTGAGCAGCAGCATGGCGATCACATAATAGAAGATGCCGAGATCAAGGGATACGTTGAAGAACGGAATGACAAGCTCCGTCGTGATGGCACCGCAGAGACGCATGACGAGCAGATAGAGGGCAGAGGACAGCACCTGCAAAAGAAACTTCTGGGAGGCGGTCAGGCCTGCGTTCTGCTTCTTTGTGATCTTGACCCGGTCGTCAATGACGCCGATCAGACCCGAGATCACCGCATAAGCAAGAGTGAAAAGATAGGGGAGAATTTCGGAAAGTGCTGCTTTCGCATCTTCTGCCGAGAAGATATGCACAAGCACGAACACAAGGGAGACGACCACAGAAGCGATGATGAACGCAAGACCACCCATGGTCGGCGTACCCTCCTTGCTCTTGTGCCAGCGGGGACCGATATCGAGAATCTTCTGACCCATTTTCAGGGATTTCAGCATGGGGATGAGTTTGCGGGAGATCAGCACGGTAAGCAAGAATACCGCAGCTGTCAGAAGGAAAAAGGACAGATACATAAGTCGGATAACGCTCCTTTTCTTTTGGATATGCCATGGTACGGCATATCTTTACAGTCAGTGGGTTTCGGGTGCGGCTTCGGGGGCAAGTACCGCGATCACGCGCTCCATGGCAACGGCGCGGCTGGCCTTGAAGAGTACCGTGTCGCCCTTTTTCAGCCACGCGCGCAGACAGTCTGCCGCAGCACCGGGATTTTCAAGATCGTCAAAGGAGACGATGCGTTCCGTCGGCATACCGCCGATGACAGCGCCGTCAGCAATGGCGTGAGCCTCTTTGCCAAAGGTGATGAGAAGATCGACTCCGAGGTCAGCAGCGAAACTGCCGACGCGCTTATGAAGCACCGGGGCAAAGGAACCAAGCTCCCGCATGTCACCGAGCACTGCACACATGCGGCCTTTGCGCTCGTCCGACAGGGAGGCAAGGACCCGCAGCGCCGCTCCCATGGATTCGGGGCTGGCGTTGTAGCAGTCCTCAATGACGGTATAGCCGTCGTGATCAAAGATCTTCTGCCGCATGCCGGTGTTCTCAAAGGAGAGAAGACCCCGGCGGATGTCTGCTTCCTCCATGCCGAAATACCGGCCGATGAGGAACGCAGCCATGGCGTTGCCGATGTTGTGGGCGCCGGTGACGGGAATGCAGATGTCCTTTGTCACATCTCCCGTCTTCACATTGCGCAGATCAAACATGCTGTCAGCGGTGGTCATGCGGATGTTCTCGGCAAGATAATCGGCATCGTTTGCTTCTTTTGCAATATAGATGGGAGTCAGTCCCCGGGCGGTGATGGCGTCGCGCTCGGCGGTGAGCAGCGGTTCGTCACCGTTTAAGATGACCACGCCGCCGGGCTTCATGCCGTCCAGCATTTCCAGCTTGGCGTCGCGGATGCCCTCACGGGAACCGAGATTTTCAATATGGGAGGTGCCGATGTTGGTGATGACAGTCACATCCGGCTCACAGATCAGGGAAAGGCGGTGCAGCTCCCAGCGGAAGCTCATACCTGCTTCCAGAACGGCGGCAACATGTTTCTTTTCCAGCTGCATCAGGGTCAGCGGCAGACCGATTTCGTTGTTGTAGTTGCCCTCGGTGCGCAGGGCGGGCATTCCGGCGGAGACAACCGCATGGATCATCTGCTTTGTCGTGGTGTTGCCGACGGAGCCGGTGACGGCGATCACGCGGGGATTTATGGTCTCTTTATACCATTTCGCCATGGATCCCAGAGCGTAGAGGGTGTTCGGCACGAGGATCACGGCGCAGCCCGCAGGCATGGCACGCATGGTTTCCTCGGCTACCTGTTCCGCGATGACGCAGGTAGCGCCGTTTGCCACAGCCGCCCCGATGAAGTTGTGTCCGTCTGCGCGTTCACCGCGGAGAGGAAGGAAGATATTGCCCTTCTCCACGATGCGGGAGTCGGTGACAAGCCCCTTGTGGGTGGAACTGCTGGTGCGTACAACGGTGCCGCCGACCATGGAGGCCAGCGCCTGTGTTGACAGTGACAGAGTATCAAACTGCGTTTTCATATAAAGGATAAGTCCTTTCGCTTGAAAAATCTATATTCCGTATCCGGAGGGAATTCCGCCGGAGGTTGTTTCATTTTGTGCTTTCATGACCGCATACACGATCTCCCACTCCGAAAAAGGGTGAGCGCCGTCGGCCTGGATTTCATAGGTCTCGTGTCCTTTGCCCGCAAGGAGCACCGTTTCGCCCGGTAATGCCGAGCGGAGCAGATAAGCAATCGCCGCTTTTCTGTCCGGGATGACGGTGACGCGGTCTGCTTTTTCTTCCGGGATGCCGGAGCAGATATCGCCGAGGATCCGGAAAGGATTTTCTCTGCGGCAGTTGTCCGAGGTGATGATCACGCGGTCTGCATGCTCTGCGGCGATCTTTGCCATGCGGGGACGCTTTTCCCGCTCCCGCTCTCCGCCGCAGCCGAAGAGAACGGACAGTCGTCCGGACCCTTTTTCGCATGCGAGGGAATCCAGCGCTTTTTCCAGCGCATCGGGGGTGTGGGCGTAGTCAAGATAAACCGCGATAGGCGTGCGGACGATGCACTCCATGCGTCCGGGAATACAGGTCAGTGCTCCGATCCCATCGGTAATGCAGGGGGCGGGCACGTACATCACATGGGCGCAGGCCGCGGCAAGGGCGGTATTGATGACGGCAAAGGTGCCTGGGAGGGCGGTTTTCACCGTCAGGCGGGTATCCGGCGCATCCAGCTGATAGGAGGTGATGCTGTCATCTCCGCGCCGCAGCCCGGAAACCGCAAAGTCGGCGTGTGCATCCGCATGGGCGGAGCAGGTGAACATCCCGCGCTGCAGCGCAGGATCATGGGCCAACCGCTGCCCGTAAAGATCGTCGGTACAGATGACTTTTGTGCGGCAGTGGAAAAACAGGGAACGCTTGGTGAGAAAATACCGCTCCGCCGTTTTGTGGTAGTCCAGATGATCTTCGGTCAGATTGGTAAAGATGCCGCAGTCGAAGGTCAGCCCGGACAGCCGTTTCTGATCGAGGGCGTGGGAGGATGCTTCCATGAGGACCGTCCGGACGCCGCTGTCTGCGGCGCGGGACAGGAGTTCTGCCAGTTCCTCCGGGGGCGGGGTGGTATGCTTTGCGGGGATGATTTCGTCCCCTATGCGGTTCTCCACCGTACCGATGACGGCGGTCTTGCCGCATTTCCGGAAGATTGCTTCCAGAAGATAGGTTAAGGAAGTTTTGCCGTTGGTTCCTGTGACGGCGATCAGACGCATCTGCCGCTCCGGATGCCCGTGCACGGCAAGGCAGAGGGGCAGGAGCAGACTGTGCGTATCCCGGACAAGAAGCCACGGGAGCGGACAGTTATGGACCTTTGTGCGGTCCTCAAGGAAAACCGCACGGGCACCTTTCGCTGCCGCTTCGGAGATGGCGTTGTGACCGTCAAAGTCCGTACCGCGGATGGGGATGAACAGACATCCCGCCACCGCACGTCTGCTGTCGCAGGTGACACCTGTGATGGGCAGATCGGGGTCAAGATCGGGGGAGCAGTCATAGACCGCATCCCGGATATTCACACCGTGAAGAGAAGATAACAGATGCCGCAGTGTCAAATGGATCCCTCCAGTATTGATAGGGTGTGGGAAACGATTCTGACATCCTGCATTTTGGATAAATCTTTTTTTAACCGTCCTGTGCGTCGGTAAAGCGGAATTCGACGGTGACGACCGTACCGGGAGTAACTTTGGTGCCGCCGGGGACGGACTGCCAGATGGCCTGGGCGTAGGAATCGGTGGACGAATAGGACTGGATTGCACCCTTCAGAATGATATTCAGACCGAGGGAGGTCAGCGTGTTGGTCGCACCGGAAATGGAATAGCCGGTGAGGTCGGGCACACGGACGCTTTCACGCGGTGCTTCGGAGCCGGTATAGAGGCAGATCAGACCGGAACCCTGAATGACGACGGAGCCGCTCTTGGGCACCTGCTGGGTGATGGTCTTGCCGTCGCCGCTGATCTTGAATGCAAGGCCCTTTTCATTGAGGGCGTTGACCGCATCGGTGACGGACATGCCGATATAATTGGAGACGTTGACTTCCATCTCTGCCAGTTCTTCCTCGGTATACACGGGGTCGATGTTCAGATAGGGAAGGATCTCGGCCATGGCTTTGGAAACGTAAGGCGCTGCAACGACGGAGCCGAAGACGCTGTCGCCCATAGGCTCGTCGCACACGATGAGGACGGCGATCTGGGGATCATCCGAAGGACCGTAGCCCACGCAGGAGCCGACACGGAGGTAAGTTTCACCGTTTTCGTCACGGATATCCGTTTTCTCGGAA
>JAKSPR010000058.1 GCA_024404655.1 Clostridia bacterium
CACAACACCGCAGCCGTTGATTTCTTCACCATAGATATTGAAATCGTGGAGATATGCAAGGACGGTCACACCAAACGGAGCTTTTTCGCCCTTCGGAATGGTGATCGTATGACCCTGACCGTCGAAACTGCCGGAGAAAGGATACTGCTTCGTTCCGGTGCCGATGGGAGTCCAGCCCTCGGGCAGCGTGATGTCTGCCGTCATGGCAAAATACGTGTTTTCAAAGGTCTCACCTTCCGCGACACGGGAGGAGAGAACGGTCATATCCAGTGCTGTTTCCATGAGATAGGGGTTTTCTTCGGTACCCTCGCCCTTGAATGCATAGGGGGCAAGGGTCACGATGTACGGCTCGCAGTCGCCGCTCTGGACAATGACACGGATATAGCCATGGGTGGGAATTTCATCAAAAGATGCCGTTGTTGTGCGCTCGTGGTTGATATAGACATTTGCGCCGTCTGCGGCTGTGACCGCAACAGTGATGGGACCGTCGAGCAGCACGCCATAGAGGTTTTCTTCGTCCGTCAGAGCAATGGTCATACCGTTGACGGTGATTACAGGTGCTTCGGTCTTGCCGACTGCCTCACTCTGCGCGGTGGTGCGGACAACACCGGAGGATTCGGTGGATTTTTCATTGAAGGCACCCGCCCAGATATTGGACGCGGTGACGACCTTGACATAGTGGAATTCCATGCCGGAAACGTCAACGGGAGTACCGTCTTCGTTTACCGCCCATGCGAGGTCAAAACCATTATTCTTGGTGGGTTTTTCGACATAGGGGTTGACATCTGCGCCGATGGTGCCGTTGCCGAAATAGTCAACATAACCGAAGCTGACGGGATGGGTGAAAGAATTTTCTCCGGTCGAGCTGTCGCCCCGGATGGTACCGTTCTTGGCAGGCATCAGGATGCCCTTCAGGGTGATCGTGTCCTGCGCTGCAAGATCATTCAGATAGTAGAAAGAGGGCTTGACCCAGTTTCCTGCCTGAGAAGAACCGTCATTTTCGTTGCCGTAATTGTCCTTCCATGCAGTTTTTCCGGATGCGGTCCTGGAATAGGTGATCTCATAATCCCAGAGAATATCGTCCTCGTAATGCTCGGAGCCTGCCAGAGCATACCAGGTCTCACCGTCCTCGGAAACCCAGACCTGACCGTTTTCTGCAGCGCTGCCGCCGTCAGAGAAAGAGTTGCCGTATGCGTAGAAATCCACACCGTACTTATTGTTCGGGTCGTCGGTGAGGGGGGTATCAAAATAATAGGTGATATAGCCGCCGAAGTTGCCGAGGGATTTCAGGCTGCCGGAAAGAGTTGTATACGGATCACCGCCGGTAGCAGTATTGGTATACTGGCTGTTGATACAGAGAAAATCTGCGATCTTATCGGCATAAGCCTTTGCGGAACGAGCAGCAATCTTGAAAGAATAACCGTTGATGATACCATCAGCAGAGGTCACATTGACCGTCTGTGCGGAGGTCTTCATGGTGAGGGTATAAGTACCGTCTTCATTGGGCTCCAGAGCCTTGGAACCGACAGCGACCGTCGCGCCTTCCGTGACGGTGAAGGTCAGGTCCTTTGTGGTGGTGCCATTGGGTACTACGATGGCATAGGTAAGCTGGGCGGGGTCAAAAACCGGGTACCAGTCGCCATCGTCCGTGGATACAGTCAAAATCTGTGCGCTTTCTGCATTGGCATTGACAGCTTCCACCCAGACGGTGTAGGTATTGGCGTTCTCCGCGACAAAACCGTTTTCCATAAAGGATGCGTCATCGACGACCTGGAAAATGACTTTGGCAGCTGCGTTTCCTTCTTCGGTTTCCGGGAAAGTGATCTTTGCAGTTGTGCCGGTCTGCACGACAGGATCGGACCAGGTCTCACCGTCGTCGGCAGAGTAACGGAGATGGGTATATGCGGTATTGCCGGTATAGGTCAGAGTAAATGCTTTCAGACCGTCCAGCGTGTAGGCGCGATAGTTATATACCGTTCCGGAGACGCCGGTCTTTGTGGTAGGATTGCCTTCCGCATCAGCCTGGAACATGGTACCTTCTGCCTTGCCGTTATATTGGGAAGCAAGGAGGTCACGTCCATCCGGGACAAGAACGATACCGTTCGATTTCAGTGTTTTTGTCGTATCGCGGGGACGGGTGACGTGGAATGTATAAACCGTGCTGTTTTCGGGGTCATCCTTATCGGTCAGCGTAATGCATACATCCGTTGCACCGAAGGGGATGTCCTTCAGATAGGTGATCGCACCGCTGTTGACGGGGACAATGACATCCTCGCCGGAAGCATTGGTATATACTGCTTCTGCGGTGTAATGCTCGGTATCATACTTTGTCGTTGCCTGCAGGGTCAACTGGGTTGTGATGTATGTTCTGATGGGCAGATCATACTCGTATACAGCAGTCGGCTTCGGCGCCTCATAGGCCACAGTCAGGGTGTAGGTGTCGGCAGGAACAGATGCAGCGCTGTTCATGGAAGGCCATGCGGGATCACCGCAGACGACCTTGATGACAGTTCCCTTTCCGACCGGGACTTCCTCGGTACGCTTATAGACCGTATCACCGACAGAAGTACGGACCTGGAAATTCTTGTTTACCGCGGTGGGAGTGACCGTGACCGCATTCGTTCCGGCAGGAAGCGTCAGTGTATAATCTTTGACGCCGGACGCAAAATCCGGGGTAAGGGAACCTTCGCTGACGGTAAGCGCTTTCAGGCTCTTATCGTTGTTGCTCCAGCTGCCGCCCACGTCCTCACCGAAGAAAAGGGTATAGAGGATGCGGATCTCATCGTTTGCCGAAAGGGTTCCGGCAGCGACAGTATAGGCGGAAAATCCTTCGTTTGTGAACCAGTCATTCAGGGTACCCATCCAGCCGTCATAGCCGTAGGTCAGATCCTCATCAGGATAACTGCCCGCTTCAAGGCCGTTTATGGAAGTGATATAACCGGATTCAGCACCTTCCTGTTTGTAGGTGCCGAGGGCGTCCATAAAGCAGGACATCATTGTCGAATCCTTATTCAGATCGACCCATTTGTCCACAAGCACACCGTCCCACGGTGCGCCTTCTTCTTTGGAAAATACCGTGTTTTCAACGATCACACGGACCTGTCCCAGATTCTCTTCTGCCGAGACGGTAAACGGAATCATACCGAGTACCATGACAAGAGAAAGGAACAGACTTAACAGTCTTTTTGTGTTCATTGTGTTTCCTCCAACATGCAGTTCATCTAACTTTGTTGCGTTGCCTTCCGCTGTCCCATGACAGGGACAAACATCTGCTCCTCGCCAAAGCAGTAATTCCCTACAGCCTCCTTTCGGGATATGGTTTTCCCAGGGTAAAGAAACAAGTGTAAACAAAAAAACAGCCATCGGCCCCGTCAGAAAAATGACAGAACCATGGCTGCACGCTTCACGCCCAATGTGAAAACCACAGAGAAAAAACGGCAGGTATCCTGACTTATGATATCGTTTTATACCCATGGCAATCCATAAAAATACTCCCGGGTATACACAAAGTACTCCTGTCGGACGGCCGGATACAATACCTCCCGGCAGACAGGATTCCTTTCACATGTCAAATACAGTAATGGCGGTTGTTCCGGATTCGAACCGGATTTCCTTTTACATCTACTCAGCTAACAACTTTTCAAACCGTATTTCTCTAACTTATTCAGTTTGTGGATTTTTTTAAATCCGGGGTTATTATACCATGGATTCCGGAATCTGTCAAGACATGGGGATGATTTTTTCCGTATGGCGTTGCAATCCGGTTTGTTTTATGGTATAATGAAATCAGATTATCAATAAAGGAGCTGCGATTTTTTGACAGAACTGATTGCAAGACGGCAGTTTGTCCCGGCCTATATCTGGCTTGACTGTGCGTTTCTCATCCTCTTTGCGGCCATGCTTCTTTGGCAGAAAAAGTATATGACTGTACTGGTCGGCGCCTTTTTCGGCCTCGTTTATATGGTCGTGGACTACGGAATTTTTCATCTTCTCACCCACAGCCGAAGCATCACAGACGGTTACAGCCTGTTCTGGGTACTTCTCTGGATGTCCATGAGCTATGGATTTACAAATTTCACGTGGATCTGGCTGTGGCTTTCCAAAGACCGGCATTTGTTTGAGTGGTCGCTTCTGATTTTGTGCTGGTGGTTCTGCTGTCCGCAGTTAGCCTCCATGCTGGGAGCGAGGCAGACACCGATCGTGATCCAGCGCACGACGGGCGCATATCACGGCTCCATGGCACTGATTCTGTTTGTCGGATATCTGATCGTGATCTTCTATAATCTATGGCAGAAAAACGCTGCGCGCCGCATCAATATTCCGTGGATTCTGGCAATCGGTATTCTTGTTCAGTTCGGATGGGAAGCAGGACTGCTCATCGGCGGTATCCGCTCAGCCGGATTTGAGACATTTGCGGACAAGCTCCGCCCTCTGATCGTCAATTCCCTTCTGGAAACCAATCTCGGTATGCCATACGTTTACCTTTTGTTTGTTCTGTATTCAAGCCGCTTTACCGAGCAGCTAAAAAAACGTGACAATGCGCTCTCCTTCGCGGAGCGGATCGAAGAAAACAACCGGGAAACCGTAAAGCCGGACAAAACGGTCTGATCTTTCCCTAAAAATCATGACAATGCGAGGAAAACAGAATGAAAACGAAAAAGCTATCCATAAGAACTGTCATCGGTCTGATTCTGATGCTCTGCTCCCTCATTGGAATTTTCATCATCAATCTGCCGACGATGAAAGAGGATGTTCTGCGGTTTGATTCCGTCTATGAAGGACGGACCACCAATCTGGAGGCCTCCTATTATGAAGTAAGCGGTGCCGGATATGCTGCGCTGATCTGCCCGGGCTTCTCCTGCGACCGACAGAAGCTGCGCACCATTGCCGATCAGTTTGTCTCCGCCGGTATCACGACGATGACCTTTGACTATTCCGGTCAGGGTGCCTCTGACGGTGTTATCGGCTTCAACAACGCGAAAACCAACCACATTCCGACGGAAATTCATGATGCCCTCGTGCTCCTTCATGAACGCTCCGGAATCCCCTATGATCATATCATCCTTGCCGGTCACTCCATGGGCGGACGTTCCATTCTCAAGCTGTTCACACTGGACTTTTATCGGGAACCCGTCGGTGCAGCCATGCTGATCGCACCGGAAGTCGATTACGTTTTCAGTCTGCAGTCCAGCATTTTTGCAGGGACTACCGATGCGGAAGAAGCACCGTGGGATACCTATAACGGACAGTATACTGCCGGAACGGATATCTATCTCATCAGCTCCACCTTTGACGACACGGTGTCCCACAAATCCACCATTGAACTGTTCAAGCGTTTGGGCGGCGAAACGGACAAGAGCCGCGGCACGGTTACACCGATGATCTCCACGATCAATGAATACGGCTCCAATATTTCCCTGTGCGTAGTCCCCGGTGCGCTGCACTCCTACCAGATGTACGCACCGCAGATCAAGTCCGTTCTGAATCAGGCTATCACGGATTTCACGGGAATTCCGACGCATTACTCTCCCTGGGCTGCATATCTGCTCTATCTGCTCTGGTTTATCGGCTTTGCGGGAGCGTATCTGATTCTCGGCGAGCTGACGCCCGCAGCAACGGTGTCTGCCGGTGAAATTCCCGTGCTCGATGATTTCGGGACATTCATCCGGCGTAAAGCGCTTCTCTGGATTCCGGCACTCCTTGTGATGTTCCTCATCTGCTGTATTTCCGTTGTGATGCCCTTCGGCTCGCCTGTGCTCAACATCATCTTTATGGGCTCGATTGCAGGTTATGGTGCTGTGCTGCTCCTTGCGTACCGCAAAGGCCGTTTCCGCGGAACGCATGGGCATCTTCCGAAACCGACGCTGAAAATCAGACGGGATGGTCTGCTTGTGACGCTGTCGGTTCTCGTCTGCATGGTCATTTACATGGTCTATGCGGTACGTACCGGACTTTACCGTGTCATGCCGTTCAACTTCCGCACGCTGTTCTGGATTTTGGCAGGCGGCGCTATGACGATAGGCTATTACGTTTCCGGTGCGGAGACGGATATGCTGGCAGCAGCCGGAGTGAGCCGCGGAAAACGGCTTCTCTATCAGCTGATCCAGTATGTGCCGATTCTCCTTTATACTGTTTCCTATATTGCGCTCGGCAGCTTTTCTGGGCTGGTCGAGCAGATGCAGAATCTCATGTTCATGTATGTATTCGCCCTGCCGCTGGGCAGATTTTTCCGCATCCGGACAGGAAACCGGCTCTTTGGTGCGGCAGTTACCGCCTTTGTTTTCCAGGCAATGATGCTCATGTCCACAGCACTGATCGCAGTATTCTGAAAACCAGAAAAGGATGTTTTCCACAGGTCATGCGGAAAACATCCTTGTTTTTTATTTGGTTTCAAGCAGCTTTTGTATCTCCGGAAATGGAGCAAGGGAGCGTTTCAGAATACCGTGGATATGGGCAATGGCGACACCGTAGTTGACGATCGGAACGCCTGTCCGGACTGCCGTTTCAATGCGGTGATTCATTTCAGCTTCATTGAGCATGCAGCCGCCGCAGTGGACAATGAGGCGGTACGGGGTCAGATCAGCCGGGTATTCGCCGCCGGAGGTGAAGGTATAATCCGGTTTGGCACCGGAAAACGTCTCAATCCAGTGAGGAAGCTTGACAGTTCCGATATCTGCACACTGTCTGTGATGGGTACAGCCTTCAGAGATCAAGACACGGTCCCCGTCACGGAGTTTCTTCAGCTCTGCCGCACCGCGGACAAGGGCAGACAGATCGCCTTTATACCGTGCAAACAGAATGGAAAATGAGGTCAGAAGCACACCGTCCGGCACGTCCTTTGAGACGCGGCCGAAGGCCTGGGAGTCAGTGATCACCAGTTTCGGCGGCTTTGCAAGGGACGCAAATACCGCAGGAAGCTCCTCCGGCTGACAGCAGACGGTCATGATGTGGTGATCCAGCATCTCGCGGAGGGTCAGCTGCTGGGGCAGGATCAGTCTGCCCTTCGGTGCCGCTTCATCCACGGGAATTACGAGGATCACGGTATCGCCGGGGGATACAAGATCGGCGGCAATCACCTTTTCAGAGGGCTTGACAAAACTGCCCAGCCGCTCTTTAAGCGCATTGATATTCTCCCCGGTCACGGTGCTGACATAGATGGAGTTTTCGTCAAGCAGAGCACGGTTCTGGATGGTATCGGCTTTATTATAGGCAATAAGGCAGGGGATTTTCCGCTCTGCAAGCAGTGCGAACAGCGCTTTGTCATCCTCGGAGGGACCGACGGCTGCGTCGATGACAACAACGGCGATATCGGTCTCGGCAAGCATGCGCTTTGCTCGCTCCACACGGAGCGCACCGAGTTCTCCTGTATCGTCAAGGCCGGGAGTGTCGATGATCGTCACGGGACCAAGGGGCAGAAGCTCCATGGATTTGCGGACGGGGTCGGTAGTCGTTCCTCGAATCCCGGATACAACAGACACGGTCTGTCCGGTCACGGCATTGACAAGGCTGGATTTTCCGGCGTTGCGCATCCCGAAAAATCCGATATGGGTACGCTCGGCAGAAGGTGTTTCGTGGAGGCTCATATTCTTTTATTGGAGAGTCTTATCCAGTCTTGCGTTGGCATGGCTCATCAGGAGAGATGCGTTATAAGCGGTGACGATGATCTCAAGAACGGCGTTTAAGCGCTCTCTTGCACCGGGATACAGTTCGGGATAATCATGTGTCATGTTGGTGATGCAGGTACGGAGACCTTCTTCATCAAGGACCTTTTCCTCGCTTGCGGCGTCGATGATGCGGCAGACATAATCATAAAGCAGGGATTCTGCGATGATATCGTCATCCTTGTTGTCGATCTGGCCGTTCAGATAATGCAGCACATAGTCAATACGCTCGAACTGAATGGAGTCGCGCATCATGTTGATGAGCAGGATGCGGGCCAGCTGGTCCATGGAATACTTTTTATTGATGGCGTTGCCGGTCCAGCCGCGCTTGACCCAGTTCTGCAGGGTGGAACCGTCAATGCCGGAGATATCGCGGATCTGGGCAAGCATAATGCCCCGCTGGATATAGAAAATCTTATCAAGGAATGCTTTTCCCGTAACATTGCCCATTTCGAGCTTATCCATTCTGGTACCGGGAATCATCCGATTTTCAATTCTGATCGTCATAGGTTATCGTCTCCTTTTTCCATCATTATCTATTGCAATCATGGGTAGAGTATACCACACAATCACAGGATTGTCAAGGGCGGATTTGTAAACAAAATACGATATCAAAAATATTGTGTTCCCATAAAGGAATGTGACTTGACATTCTGCCGTTTTCATGGTAAGATAATATCGTAATTCCCGTGACCATGAACCCATCAAAACAAACTGTATACTGCAAGGAGCTGCGTATCATGAAATTCTATACCCATGAAATCACCATCGGCGGCGTCACTGTTCCGCTGCGCTGCTATATCCCCGATGTCTGTGGAAGAACCTCTTATGCCGGCAAGCGCCCCGCTGTCGTCATTTTTCCCGGCGGCGGTTACTCCTTCACCTATTCCGGTGAAGCAGAACCCATCGCCATGAAATACGCCGCAGATGGCATCTGTGCGTTCATTCTTGACTACAGCTGCACGCCGGTACATTTCCCGATCCCCCAGCTGCAGGCCTTTTCTGCTGTCCGCTATGTCCGTGAGCATGCGGAAGAATTCGGCATCCGTGCCGACAATATTGCCACCACCGGATTTTCCGCAGGCGGTCACCTCTGCTCCTGCACCGGTACCCTCTGGAACAAATTTGACAAGTGGTTCAAAGAGTATGGCATGGACGATGTGGACTGTCACATGTACCGTCCGGACAAGCTGATCCTCTGCTATCCGGTCATCAAGTCCACCACCCGTTTCTCTCATTCCGGCTCCATCATCAATCTGCTGGGCGAAGAACAGCTGAAGGATGAAACGCTTGTGGAACTGGTCTCCACCGAAAAGCAGATCGACGCGGAAACGCCTCCCACCTTCATCTGGCATACCTCCGAGGATACAGGAGTGCCGATCCGCAATACCCTCGATTTTGCCGCCGGTGTTTCCGATCTCGGCATTCCCTGTGAGATTCATATTTTCCTCCACGGCGGCCACGGTCTGTGCCTCGGCACCTGCGTCACTGATGACCGTCCTTTTGGAGAACCCCACGAAACCAGCGAGTGGATTTATAAGGCAATCCGCTTTGCTTATGATGAAGACATCATCAAGAAGGCTTAAAACCATATAAAAACAGCGCTTCCGCACCGGATTCCGGGCGGAAGCGCTTCTGTTTTTGGGGAATTATTTCATGTATCGCTCACGGATATACTTTGCGCTGATGGCAAGGCTGTCCATGGGATCACCGGGGCAGGTGTCCTGCTCGACGCAGTAATACTTGACACCGGACTTCTCTGCTGCGGCAATGACGGAATCGAAGTCGATGTTGCCGTTGCCGATTTCGGTGATCAGCGGCTGAGGATTGCCGAGATCGACCACGGTCATATCCTTCAGATGGAGAATGTCAATACGGCCTGCCAGCTTTTCAACCCAGGTAGTGGGGTTGCCGCCGCCTCTCTGTACCCAGTGGGTATCAAGGCAGAAGGAGCAGTACTTGGGATCAAGGCGCTCATAGAGGTGATCCATGATGCTCTTGTTGTCGTCACCCTTGACAAACTCGAAATGGTGGTTGTGGTATGTGAACTTGAAGCCGTACTTGCCGACGGTTTCACCCAGCTTGTTTGCCTCGTCGATGAAGCGGAACAGACCCTCTCTGGAGGTTCTTGCCCAGCCGGGCATAGCACCGGTACCCATGATCTTGGTGCCGAGCACTGCTTCATGGACACGCATAGCCTCTTCCGGATTATTGCGGAGCTCCTCAAAGCCGATATGTGTACCGACAATGGCAAGGCCTGCTTCATGTGCCAGTCTTGCATAGGACTCTGCGGTCAGATTGCCGTAGCCTGCAGTCTGGATTTCATCGTAGCCGAGCTCCTTGACACGGCGGAAAGCTGCGCCGAGGGTTTCTTCATTTGCGTTTTCAGCATCATACGCCGCACGGAAGGTGTATGCCTGAACACCGATCTTCTGAATCATGTTATTATTCATCCTTTCAAAATCTCTGCCGGACACAGGGTCCTGCGTTTCTTTCATAATACCACCAAACGGGCGGGATGTCAAGATATTATGCGCATTTTTTCTGTCATCTTGTCTTACTACGGGTTACAGTTCAGCCTGGTCTCTGCCCTCGGCCTGTCTTCTGCTTCTCCCAGTTCCGATGGGTGACCGGCAAGGGCTTTGCGGTCGCCCTTGCAGTCTTCGCAGGCATCCTGTCTTTGTTTTTACTGCTTTCGGGTGATATTTGCAGGGGTGTCCGAGGTGTAATCGCTGTGGTGGATAAAGTCCATGGGAATATAGTCCCCGATGCGGTCGTGCTCCTGCCAGAAAACGCGGATATTGCCGGTCACGTGCTCTGCGCTGAAGCAACCGTTTTCTTCATCATAGTGAACTGGAATATCCGGCTCTGCATAGTTGGGAACACGCTGTCTGATCTCCACAATACCGCCTGCTGACGGATATACCACAACGGATGCATTGGAAAGACCTGTGATATCGTACATCTCGTCGCAGTTGATATAGGTCTCAATATTATTTTTCTTGATCGTGATCTTGGAACGGTTCTCCTGTCTGATAAACACTCTTGCCTCGGTATGGATCCAGCGCTGGGTCTGATAGTGACCGAGATTGTGCTCTGCAATAAACTCGCAGTTATCAAAGACCGGAATTCCATCGGGGGTTCCGATGTGCATCTTCACCGTTGCGTCTTTTGAAAATTCGTTGATCCAAAGCGCACCGCGGCATTTTGACAGCATGACGATGGGAAGATTGTCGTCGATATCATAGCAGGAGAAAGTGATGGGGTAACCGAACAGCGCCATGGACGCCCGCAGAAGCTGTGCTGTGGGGAACGATACAGAGGGTTTCAGAAGCTGCGGCAGTGCACCGCGTTTTTCTGAAACGTGCGGGAAAGAACCGCGCACCCAGGCAAGATGCTTTTCTCCGTTCCATGCAGCATAAGCGCGCTTGGTTCCGTTCTGTTCTGCCCATGCGGTGATGGTCGTCCCACCGGTCGGGATTTCCATGATCCCCCCGCCGGACACAAGGGCGGGATGAGAAAGATGATGGGAATAGGTTCCGATTTCCGCTTCATCAAGCGGGAGCGACGTTTCGATCGTCAGGTCTCCCGACAGTGCTTCATCGGTCAGGCGTACGCCGACCGCATCAAGAAGTTTCTGCGAAGCGTTTTTCATGCTGCCGAACAGCATCACGCCGACGCCCTTATCTATGGCTTCAAAGAGTGCATTTTCAA
>JAKSPR010000059.1 GCA_024404655.1 Clostridia bacterium
ATCCCAAAAAGATATGAACAAAAAGAATCCCTCTCACGAGGAATTCTTTTCGCAAAAAATTCATAAGAATTTTTGCAAAAAAAATTGACAAACCCCTCCATTTCATGTATACTATAGAGTGAATAAGTTTATTTTCCACCCCAGAAAAATAAAAGAATAAGGAGCCTCCGCCATGAAATCCCGTTCCTTTGCTGCTGCTCTGGCAGCAGCCCTCCTCCTCGCCGCTGTCACTTCCTGCGGCTCGGAAGATACACCCGCCACCCCGACCGATACCACCGCTCCCGCAGGCGGCGAAACTGCAGCTGTCACCGAGGAAGCCGAAAAGACTTACTCCGCAGCACTCGAATCCATTGACTACAACGGCGCGGAATTCAGAGCATATACTTCCAACTATATCAACGGCTTCACCAATAACTCCATCATCAACTACGCCGAAGAGGAAACCGGCGAGGTCGTCAACGACGCCCTTTTTGCCCGCGACCGCTTCATGGAAGATCATTATAATATCAAGATGGCGTGGGAAGTCGATGAGACCGGCAATACCGGAACCCAGAGCAAGCTGATGACCAACTCCATTCTGTCCGGCGATAACAGCTACCACATGATCCTCCTCGACCATGCGGAAATCTGTAAGGCTCTTTCCATGCAGGGTATGCTGTACCCCCTCAACTACGTGGACGGCATCGACCTGAAGGCAGATTACTGGATGCCCGCACTCAATGATAAGTGCCGCATCGGCAATAGCCTTTACTACGCTTCCTGCGCAATTTCTCCCCGTTACTACTCTTCCGTTTATATCACCATGATCAACCGCGATATGGCAAAGGAACTGGACCTGCCGGACGTTTATGATCTCGTGGAGAACGGCAAGTGGACACTGGACGCCATGTTCGATATGGCAAAGCTGGCTGTTCAGGATATGGACGGTGACGGCAAGCTGGATCCCAATAAGGACCGCATCGGCGCTATGTACGGCTGTCAGGAAGGCTACGTCCTCGCGGCCGGCTTCAACTTCATCGAAAACCAGAACGGAAAGCTGGTCTGTATGTTTGACGATGCAAAGCTCATCACTTATATGCAGAAGCTTGCATCCCGCTTCCAGGAGAACGGTATTTACTATGAAGGCCGCTCCGAGCTTGACTGGGACGGTATCATCAATAACGGCAACGCCCTGTTTACCAACCCCTGCACCATGGACCTCACCGATTACCGTGACCTTGGCTACGACTACGGTATTCTCCCCTGCCCGAAGATGGACGAGGCACAGAAGGGCTACGTCGGATTCAGCCAGCCCTGGGTCAACGTCACGCCTATGATCCCGATCACCGTTACCGGTGCCGATCTCACCATGGCAGGCGTTCTTACCAACGCACTTGCTGCCTACGGCTACGACTATATCCGTCCCGCCGTCTTTGACAACGTCATCTGCTTAAAGGGTACCAGAGACGAGCAGTCCGCACGGATCGTCAACCAGATCTTTGAAAATGTCACCTTCGATCTTTCCATCGACTGCGGCATTTCCTCCGTTTCCTCCATCGTTTCCAAGTATCTCGCAAGAGAGCTGGGCAAGCAGGATATCACCTCCATGTATGCGGCAGACAAGTCCAAGATCGCTGAGCAGATCCAGGGACTTATGGACACCTACGCAAAGAACGAAGCAGAAGTACTCGGTCAGTAAAACAGATAAAATAATATAAAAGGATAGGACAATCATAATGAACAACAGCGAAAAAACAATGGACAAAGTTGTCGCGCTCTGCAAAAACCGCGGCTTCATCTATCCCGGCTCCGAAATTTACGGCGGCCTTGCAAACTCCTGGGACTACGGTCCTCTCGGCGTTGAATTCAAGAACAACGTCAAGCGCGCATGGTGGAAGAAATTCGTTCAGGAAAACCGTTACAACGTCGGTCTTGACTCCGCCATCATCATGAATCCCCAGGCGTGGGTCGCATCCGGCCACGTCGGCGGCTTCTCCGACCCGCTGATGGACTGCAAGTCCTGCAAAGCGCGTCACAGAGCAGACAAGCTCATCGAAGAATACGCATTCCAGAACGGCACCAACGACAATCCTGCCGCATGGACCTTTGAACAGATGGCAGACTTCATCCGCGAAAAGGGTATCTGCTGCCCCGACTGCGGCGGAAAAGAATTCACCGACATCAAGAAATTCAATCTGATGTTCAAGACCTTCATCGGTGTTACCGAGGATTCTTCCTCTACCGTTTACCTGCGCCCCGAAACCGCACAGGGTATCTTCGTCAACTTCCCCGCCGTTCAGCGTTCTACCCGCCGCAAGCTGCCCTTCGGCGTTGCGCAGATCGGTAAGTCCTTCAGAAACGAGATCACCCCCGGCAACTTCACCTTCCGTACCCGTGAGTTTGAGCAGATGGAGCTTGAGTTCTTCTGCAAGCCCGGTACCGACCTTGAATGGTTTGCATACTGGAAAGACTACTGCCACAAGTTCCTGCTTGACCTCGGCATGCGTGACGAAAACCTCCGTCTGCGCGACCACGACAAGGACGAGCTGTGCTTCTACTCCAAAGCGACCACCGACTTTGAGTTCCTGTTCCCCTTCGGCTGGGGCGAGCTCTGGGGCGTTGCGGACAGAACCGACTACGACCTGGGTCAGCACTCCAAGTTCAGCGGCAAGGATATGACCTACTTCGATCCCGAGACCAACGAGCACTATACGCCCTACGTCATCGAGCCCTCTCTGGGCGCCGACCGTGTGGCTCTGGCATTCCTTGTTGACGCCTACGACGAAGAAGTCATTGACGAAGCAAAGAACGACGTCCGTGTGGTCCTGCATCTGCATCCCGCTCTGGCTCCCTACAAGGCAGCGATCCTGCCCCTCTCCAAGAAGCTGGGCGACAAAGCACAGGAGATCTACGACAAGCTGTCCAAGTACTTCATGGTTGACTACGACGACACCGGTTCCATCGGCAAGCGTTACCGCCGTGAAGACGAAATCGGCACGCCCTACTGCATCACCGTGGACTTTGACACCGTCGGCGATGCTGAAAAGGGTATTGCTGCTGACAACTGTGTCACCGTCCGTGACAGAGACACCATGGAGCAGGTCCGCATCCCGATCGACGGTCTGGCTGCATATCTGCAGGAGAAAATTGCATATTGATTGTTTCCTCATTGTGAAACAGAAAAGAACGCCGCACGGCCTCAAAGGCCGGTGCGGCGTTTCTGTATTCTTTGAACGATTCAGCGAAGTTTTGTATTGGGGTCTCTGCCGTCAAAGACGGGGACTTCCTTTGAAACAACATTCCGCATGGTGACGGTGAGGGGTTCCTCCTTGGATGCTGCGATGTCGGAGGGGGAAAGGAGATTCTCAAAAGTGACATCCTCAAGGGTCATTTCCGTCAGGTGTGTACCACTTTCCAGCGGACCGCAGTCGGCGTGATACGAAAGGAATCTGCCGACGTTCTCGATCTTACAGTTCCGCATAACGACGTCATGATACGGCTCCGGAGACGGGAAATTGGTACTGGCGAAATGGAGATACACGGTAATGAGATTATGCCGCCCGCATTCTCTCGGCAGAGTATTGCTCTTATCGCGGACGAGGTCGGTATAGCGATTCTGGACGACGGTCATGCGGTGCGGGAAAATACCGGGGCCCCAGATATGGCAGTTCTCCACAAGGATGTGGGAACCTCCCGCGCGGAACGCATCGCAGCATGTCTTCAGGCCGCAGTTCCGGACGGTGAGATTTTCCATATTGATGCCCGCGACGCAGTCATCTCCGGTATGGAAAACACAATCCTCGATGAGGGTATCGACGCAGTGGTGGAGGTGTATGCCGTCGGAGCCGCCCTCGCAGGTGACATTCTTGACGGTGATATGTTTACAGTTATCCACCTGGTGCATGAAATTTCCGCAGTTCCTGATGGTATATCCCCGGAGGGTCATGCCCTCGATATTGGTGAGGAACAGTCCATGGGGACCGCGGTAGCCTTCCTCGCCATGGGGGTCTGCGCAGTCATCGCCGTCGATGACCGAGCCGGGTTCTCCGATAACGGCGATATTCTTTCCTCCGTAAACGGAGATCATGGCGCGGCGGTACTCCTTCCACGGGCGGTTTTCGTAGTACTGTGTGATGAGTTCCATATCTGTTCTGAGTTCCACATTTTCCGGAACGTCGAACACGGGATAATCCTCACAGATATCGGAGCCGACAAGTTCTGCGCCTGTCTGGAGATACAGCGTTGTATCCGACCACATACGGAGGCCGGAAATGCGGAATCTGCCGCGTGGGACGACGACGGTACCGCCATGATCACGGCAAAGATCGAATACCTTCTGAATGGTTTCTGTCTGGAGCGCTTCAATGTCGGGGGCTGCGCCGTAATCGGTGATGAGGTAGCTGGGGGACATGGGGGATGCTCCTTTCTGTTGTGGGGTTGGGTGGGGCTGTCACCGTGGGTTTACATGAAAGACTTGATGCCTTCCTCAGAAGAATTCCATTCCTTACCGAGCACCTTTGCGCGTTTGACGAGCATATCGGTGAATGCATATCCCTCCAGGCCGGGTTTACCGGGGCAAACCGGATAAATACCCAGACATGCGAACACATACCATGCGGACATGGTACCATTATCCTCATCTCCCGGATATCCATCGTGGCCCGACGAAAATGCGGTACACAGTTTCTTGACCCACTCAGACGCCTTCTCGCGTTCTCCGAGCATTGCGTACATGAAGGGGAAATGGAACGACGGCTGATTGGAAATTGCGCACTGTCCGAAGTCGACTGCCGCCATCTCCGTCATCTCATGGATCTCCATGCCATAGCCGCCGACGAAATAATCGGGCTTCTCTGCGAACAGGTCATCGAGCTTCTTGATAAGACCCTCTCTGCCGCCGTACAGCTCTGCCAGACCCTCGATATCGTGGGGGACTGCGAACGAAGACTGCCATGCGCAGCCCTCTGTGTAGTCCTTACCCCAGGACTGCGGTTCAAACGGTTCTGCAAATTCGCCCTTCTCGGTCTTTGCTCTCATAAAGCCGGTCTTGGGATCGAAGAGGTTTTTATAATTCTTTGCTCTGCGGTCATAGTTTGCGACGAGATCCTTATCATGGCCGAGGACCTCTGCGACGCGGGCGATACAATAATCGCCGTAAGCGGCGTCAAGGGTGAGGTTGACGCTCTCATGTTCTCTGTCGCAGGGAACATAGCCGATCTTACAGTAGATCTCTGCGCCGTTTCTGCCGTAGCGTTTTTCCTGTGCCTCATGATTTGCGTGGTTGAGCATACCCTCCAGTGCGTCGGAAAGGACGGCGGGGGTAGAGATTCCCTTGACAGCGGCGTCTGCGATGACGGCGTCGATGAGGGTAGACGGCATACAGCCGACCTCACCGAGGGAAGGCCATCTGGGCAGCCATCCGCCGTCTCTGTAATCTGCCACGAAGCCGTCGAGAATTTCCGCGTATTCCTCCTTTGCGATGAGGGCATACAGCGGATAAACGGTGCGGTAGGTATCCCAGAAACCATTATCGGTATAGCGGACGCCGTTTTTCTTCATGCCGTCGAACGGAGAATAGTGGACGGCCTTGCCGCTCTCCATATCATATTCATAAGCCTTATGGGGGAATAAGAAGGTACGGTAGAGGCAGGAATAGAAGGTCTTTGCCTGTTCCTTATTCTGTGCGCGGATCTCGATGCGGTGGAGCAGTTCTTCCCAGCGTTCCTCTGCTGCCCTGGCAAGAGCGTCGAAATCGTCTCCGACCTCGGTATTGAGGTTATAAAGTGCCTGTTCCTCGGAAAGATAAGAAATGGCAAGGGATGCGCTGACATCAGCCTTCTTCACCATGAGGTGGCAGCCATAGCCCAGTTCCTTTGCGTCGAAGGTTCTGGAAGCCTCCCAGTCGATCGAATCCTTTTCAAAGCGGACGACCATATACATGGCGAAGTTGACGGGCTTATCCTGGCTGTGACCGGTGGTGCGGGCATAGAGGATGTTATTTTCAGCATCGAAGCGGAAGGTATTCTCGCCCTTGAGCGGATAAACGGTGAGGGCGCGGTTCTCGGTGAGATCATAATGGAGGCGGATGGCTGCGCCGCGTTCAGCGGGAACGAGGTCAAAGGTGCAGCGCTGGCGCAGGAAGCGGAGGGTCAGACGATCGGGGCGGAACGTGGTTTCCTCGGGGCGGTAGCCTGTCCATCCTCCGCCGGGATGATCGTACATACGGTCAGACTGGGGGGTAAATAAGAACGTGCCGTAGTCATTGATCCACGGGCTGGGCTGATGGGTCAGTCGGATACCCTCCACAAAGCGGTGGGAGGAATGGAAGAACCAGCTGCCGTCGGAGCCGTTTGTCTGGGGCATGAAGCCGCACATTGCCCACGGGAGCTGGGTATAAGGCAGTGTATTGCCGTGGGAGAAACGGGGATGAGAATCCGTGCCCATGCGGATGTTGACGTAAGGGATAAGTTTCATATTCGTATGATCCTTTCGGTGTAAAATTAGCACAGGGTCTTTGATACTACTTATTATACCGAAAAAACGTTGTTTTTGCAATCCCTTTGGAAGACTTTTTTCATTCTTATAAGATCATTCATAAAATCCGCTTGTTTTTGCGGGGCAAGTATGCTATGATGATGCTGTGACAGACAAAAAAGCGAAGCATTTTCCCCGGGACAAACAGGTCCCGGAAGCGTTCAGAACAAACGGCTTCTAAAACATCTCATCATCTATGGAAATCAAAAACATCAAAAAACAACTGAAAAACATCCCCGTCCGGTTTTCCGGGCATTTTGAGCACCATCCGATGCGGGTGCTGATACTGACGGCGTTCCTTCTGGAAGCCTTCATTGAGACCCTGCAGCGGCAGTCTCCCCTGGCCTGTGCGGGATATCTTGCGCTGCATCCCTATTTATTTGCGTACAATGCGCTGATTTTGCTCTCCACCCTGTCCCTCTGTCTTTTATTCCGGCGGCGCACCTTTGTCTACATTCTTCTGACGGCGGCATGGGCGATTGTAGGGACTGCCAACGGGATCATGATCGGGATGCGGGATCTTCCCCTCTCTGCCATTGATTTCGGACTGCTGAAATCCTGTTTCGGAATCATCACGATCTATCTGAATTTCTTTCAGATCGGGCTGATCCTTGCGGGGATCCTCTGTTTTCTCGGCCTCATGGCGGTACTGTTCCGTCATTGCAGGAAGCAGAAGCGCTCTCTTGGGCGGAGCATCGGCTGTGTGCTGGCCCTCTCTCTGCTGCTTTGTGTCTCCACGGTGTTCTCCCTCCATGTGGGAGCACTGGAAACGACGATTCCCCATCTTGCGGGGGCCTACAACGACTACGGTTTTGTCTACTGTTTTTCCTTGAGCATCGTTGACCGCGGTGTGCGGCGTCCTGCGGACTACTCCGAAGAAGAAATGGAAGAGATCGTGGAAAGCATCCACGGAGAAGATGTCTTCGGCGAAGATGCGGAGACGGCAGAAGATGATCGTCCCAACATCATCTTTGTGCAGCTGGAATCCTTCTTTGATCTCAAACGGCTGGGAACGGTCTCCTTTGCGGAAGATCCCCTGCCCGTTTTCACAGCGCTCAAACAGAATTATCCCTCCGGCTATCTTTCCGTGCCCGCCGTGGGCGCAGGAACGGCGAACACGGAATTTGAAGTGCTCACCGGCATGACGCTGGAAGACTTCGGCGCGGGGGAATATCCCTACAAGACCATTCTGCACGACGAGACCTGTGAATCCGCCGCCTACAATCTGAAAGCGCTGGGCTATGCGGCCCACGCCATGCACAACAACTCCGGCACCTTCTATGACCGGAACGAGATCTATCCCTCCCTCGGCTTTGACACCTTCACGCCCTTGGAATACATGCAGAACGTGGAGTACAATCCCCTCGGCTGGGCAAAAGACAAAGTCCTGACCGGGGAAATATTGAAAGCGCTGAACAGCACAGAGGAGCGGGATTTCATCTTTGCCGTCTCTGTCCAGCCCCACGGCAAGTACCCGGACGAAGAAGCGGAAGGGGGCGCCTACGGTGCGGAAGATGAGGACAGCGGGGAAAAACTACCCTCCTTCCCGGTTTCCGGCATCAGTGATCCTGCCCTTGCCGCGCAGTACGAATACTACGCCGGACAGGTCTATGAGACGGACGCCTTCATCGGTGCGCTGACCGCTGCTCTTGACGCCTATGAAGAGCCTGTGATCCTGGTGCTCTACGGCGATCATCTGCCTGCCCTCTCCCTGCACGGGGAGGATCTTTCCGACGGCTCTACCCTGTTCCAGTCGGAATATGTGATCTGGAGCAACCGCGCCGATCTGCCGCAAGATCGTCTCGACCTCGATGCATCGGAGCTTTCCGCCTGCGCCCTTGACTATGCAGTTATTCACGAAGGTCTGATTCTGCGGCTCCATCAGTCCTATCTGCGCAAAGAGAAAGACGAAGACTACCGTGCTGCGCTGCAGATGCTGGAATATGACATGCTCTACGGGGAGCACGAAGCGTGGGACGGAAAGAATCCCTATCTGCCCACCGTCATGCGCATGGGCACAGGGCCTGTCCGGATCACCGGGCTCTACGGTCCTGTGGGCAACGAGGGCATCTGCATTCTCGGCGAAGGCTTTACGCCCTTTTCCATTGTCACCATCAACGGCTGGCGGCAGGAGGCCATTTTCTTTGATAGCTGTACCCTGCTTGTGCCCAAAGCGAAGCCGGACGCAGGCGACCGGGTTGCCGTGATCTTCTCCGGCAGCGACCGCGTGATTCTCGGCACGGCGGAAGAAGTCATCTATGATCCATAAAATTACAGGAGGAACCGAACCCATGAAAATTCTCGTCATCGACGGACAAGGCGGCAACATCGGCCGTCAGCTTGTCAAAATGATTCTGGAGCGCATGCCCGATTCCGATCTCCGTGCCGTGGGCACCAACAGCATTGCCACTGCGAACATGCTGAAAGCCGGTGCTGTCAACGCAGCCACGGGAGAAAACGCCGTCATCGTCGGCTGCCGCTGGGCGGATGCGATCATCGGGCCTCTGGGCATTGTGATTGCCGATGCGCTGATGGGCGAAGTCACCCCCGCCATGGCTGCCGCCGTCGGGCAGAGCGATGCTGCGCGGGTACTGATCCCGCTCAACCGCTGTGAAACGCTGGTAGCCGGGGTGAAAGATACCTCCACCGGGGTACTATTGGAGGATGCGGTGGAGAAGCTCATGTCCTTTGTATAAGCCCTGTACGGGATTCGTATCGGTGAATCAGTGGCCGGCAGGGTGCTGCCATATCAAATATACATTTGCGGAGGGAAAAAACGGTAATGCATCACTATGTTTTTAAGCAAATGGAAAAGCAGGATATTCCCGTTTACCTGACTGAAATGTTTGATATTCTGGCAGATAATATGAACAGGATCGCGCCCACAGGGAAATCGTATCAAGAGGATTATAAAATCTGGTCTGAATGCGTTGTACCGGTTTTCAGCGAAGGAAAACGCAGTGTCATTCTGATATTGGATGACGGCGTGTTATGCGGATATTTTCAATATTGTGTCACCGATACAACCTTCAGAATGGACGAGATTCAATTCAGGCCGGAGTACCATGGGAGCGGTTTGTTTTCAGAATTGTACCACTGCTTAACAAACATCATTCCCGCGCAAATCAAATATGTCGATGCCTATTCGCATAAAGCCAATCATAAATCGCAAGGCATATTGAAACATCTCGGTCTGGAAGAATGCGGCGAAAGCAAAAACGGAAACACGCTTTATTTTAAGGGTGAATACAAAACAATATATGAGCGTTATTCTTAATAAGACAAATCCCGGTTTGTCTTGCTGAATATGTGATCTATGGGGAGCAAGGTTTCGTGTCTTGCTTCCTTTTTGGGTTCATCAAAATTTGGGTGTGCAAGGGGGGAACGAATTCTTCTTTTTTCGCACTCCCCACCGCCAACCTCCTTGGCTCCGCGTCGCGCAACCGAAATGTTTCTGCAAACCAATAAAAAAGATTTGCTTTCAGGGGACACCGACGACCATATAAAAAACCTGAAATCTGATGAATACATCCGGCGAGAATCGCCAGCCAAGGAGTGGGGCAGGTGGGGCGCATCCCGAATGTATTATCGCACCATACTCGTCCGGGGAGGACGGGGAGAAACTTCGGCGTTTGAGATGGTTCCGGCATGCTTTGCATGCCTTCCGTCCTTCCCCTGATCATACCCAACCATTCTCCAATCATCCCAAGTTTCAGACAAATTCATCTTGACGAATGCTCTTTTTTGTTGTAAAATGAATATAACAAACCGCCGCCTGCTCCGGCGGCGAAAAATCCAAAAAAGAAACAGTGAGGAATCCACCATGATCCATCAGGTTATCAATCTGCGGGACGATGATCCCGATATCACCCTTACCACCTACGTTCAGGACGAGGGCTGGTGCAAGCGCGATGCGATGCTTGTCATCCCCGGCGGCGGATACAACATGGTCTGCTCCGACCGTGAAGGCGAGCCCATTGCCATGGCCTTCATGGCGCGCGGTGTAAATGCGTTCGTGCTCCACTACTCCGTCAAGGAGAAGTCCGTTTTCCCGCGTCCTCTTGCGGATGCGAGCCTTGCCATGGCCTACATCAAAGATCATGCGGAAGAATTCCACATTGATCCCGACCGTGTCTTCTGTGTCGGTTTCTCCGCGGGCGGTCATCTGGCGGCGAGCCTCGGCACGCTGTGGCACATGCAGTCTGCCATTGACATGGCGGGTATTCCCTACGGCAAGAACAAGCCTGCGGGCATGGTGCTCTGCTATGCGGTACTCTCTGCCTTTGAAATGGCGCACAAAGGTTCCTTCTACAACATCCTC
This sequence comes from Clostridia bacterium, assembly GCA_024404655.1. Lineage (GTDB taxonomy): Bacteria > Bacillota > Clostridia > Oscillospirales > CAG-272 > RGIG3925. Next base: position 10,835 of record JAKSPR010000059.1, read on the forward strand.
GGCACCACGGAGCCGACGGACGAGCAGCTTGCGCTCTACTCCATTGAGCGTCACATTGACGAGCGTACGGTTCCCACCTTCTTTATGCACACGATGAACGATCAGGTCGTTCCCGTGGAAAATGCGCTCTACACGGCGGAAGCAATGTCCCGTGCGAAGATTCCCTTTGAAATGCACATCTTCCCGAACGGCCCTCACGGAGTTGCTCTCGGTGATTTCCAGACCGGGCGCAATGTGGACGGCTACGACGATGCGGCTGTGGCTAAGTGGGTCGAGAGTGCGATTTATTGGATGAAGAATAAGGTGAAGTAATAGTAACAATTTGGGGAGCGTTTCTTTTCTGGATTGATTAAACCATTTTTCTTTTTCTCTTTTTCTCTTGAAAAAAGGAGAAACCGTTTTCCCCTATGGGGAAAACCGCAAAAAGAGAAATAGCGCTTTCTTATCGTCAGGGTATTTCGAGGCCTGCGGGCCTCGATTCAAGGCTCCGCCTTGAAAATCCGCAACCTTTTGAAAAATGCTCGAACCCTGACAG
>JAKSPR010000006.1 GCA_024404655.1 Clostridia bacterium
CGGAGAGCTGACAAAGAGCGATGCGTGCACATTGAAGCTCCTGACAAATGAGGGCATTCTCGGCATGCACAGCAATTCCCGTCACGCGCATCCTCTCTGGCGCAGGGGGATCGGCGGTACCGAGCATATTCTTTGGACCGCGCAGGATGCGGAGGGCGGAGATTATCTGGCCGTCTTCAATGTGGGTGACGGGGATAGCGAGATTACGATTTCTCTGGCAGATGCGGAAATTTTCACTCCGGTTTCCATGACAGAGTTCTGGAGCGGTCAGAAGACAGACGCGGACGGCAGCTTTACCGTGAAGCTGTCAAAGCACGGAGCAAAAGCCTTTAAGATCACAGCAAAATAAAGCGTATGGGCCCCGGATGCAGAAAATGTGTCCGGGACCTGTTTTTTGGTGCGGCGGTTGTCCGCAGTCCGATTTTAAGAAATATTACATATTTTATGAACATTTTTTTCAAGTGCTTGACTTTCCCCGGATTTGTGCTATAATGAATTAGCACTCAAAGATGATGAGTGCTAATTCCAACCGGACACATATCACGGGACTTAACAGAAAGGACTGTATCATACAATGGAAAAGAAACAATTTGTAACCGAATCCAAGAAGCTGCTTGACATGATGATCAACTCTATCTACACGCACAAGGAAATCTTCCTGCGTGAGCTGATCTCCAATGCAAGCGACGCCATCGACAAGCTCTATTACCGCTCTCTCACCGATGAATCCGTGAAGATGAACCGCGGTGACTACCTCATCCGCCTGACAACGGATAAGGATGCATCCACCCTGACCGTTTCCGATAACGGTATCGGTATGACATCTGAGCAGCTGGAAACCAACCTCGGCACCATCGCAAAGTCCGGCTCCTACGATTTCAAGAACGAAAACGACAAGAAGGAAGATATCGACATCATCGGTCAGTTCGGTGTCGGCTTCTATTCTGCCTTCATGGTGGCAGACAAGATCACCGTCCGTTCCCGTGCCTTTGGTTCTGATGAAGCATGGCAGTGGGAATCCGAGGGTGCTGACGGCTACACGCTGACCAAGTGTGATAAGGATACCGCCGGTACCGATGTTATTCTGCATCTGCGCGCCGATACGGAAGATGAAAAGTACTCCGAATATCTGGATGCATGGAAGATAAAGAATCTCGTCAAGAAGTATTCCGACTATATCCGTTATCCGATCAAGATGGAATCCGAATCCCAGGAGCTCAAAGAGGGCAAGAAATACGGGGATGAGGACGCATTTGAAACTGTGACCAAGGATGAGACCCTGAACTCTATGGTTCCGCTGTGGAAGAAGAAGGCATCCGAGATCACAGACGAACAGTATGCAGCATTCTACCGTGAGAAGTTCTATGATTTTGAAGCACCCGTCAAGACCATTCACTTCCATTCCGAGGGTCTTTCCGAATTTGATGCGATGCTCTTTGTTCCGAAGAAAGCGCCCTTTGATTACTATACCAAGGACTATGAGAAGGGCCTGCAGCTGTACTCCTCCGGCGTTATGATCATGGAGAAGTGCGCAGATCTGCTGCCCGACTATTTCAGCTTTGTCCGCGGTATCGTGGATTCTGCTGACCTTTCTCTGAACATCTCCCGTGAGATGCTCCAGCACGACAGACAGTTAAAAGCCATTGCAAAAGCGGTTGAGAAGAAGATCAAAACGGAGCTTGCCAAGCTGATGGAATCCGATCGTGTCGCTTATGAGGAATTCTGGAAAGCATTCGGCATGCAGATCAAGTTCGGTGTCTACTCCGACTACGGCATGCACAAGGATGTTTTACAGGATCTGATCCTGTTCACCTCCTCTGCGGAGAAGAAGCTCGTTTCTCTGAAAGAGTATACCGCTCGTTGCAAGGAAGAACAGAAGAAGATTTACTACGCTGCTGCGGAGACGGTGGACAAGGCTGCCATGCTGCCGCAGACCGAAGCTGTTACGGCGAAGGGTTTTGAAGTGCTCTATCTGACCGATGATATCGACGAATTTGCGCTCCGTTCTCTCAAGGAGTACGACGGCAAGGAATTTGTCAATGTCTGCGCAGAGAACCTCGACATTGCGACCGAAGAAGAAAAGGAAGCCATCAAGAAAGAGAATGAGGATTCCGGCGACCTTCTGACTGCGATGAAGGAAGCACTGGGCGACGCTGTTGCAAGTGTCCGGTTTACAAACACCTTGAAGCAGCATCCGGTCTGCCTGTCCAGTGAAGGCGCGCTCTCCACGGAAATGGAGAAGGTTCTCAACAAGATGCCCGGCGCACAGGATGAGAATGTCAAGGCACAGATCGTTCTGGAAATCAACGCAGAGCATCCGATCGCTGCCAAGCTGAAAGCACTCTATGAGACGGATAAGGACAAGGTTGCAAACTATGCAAAGATTCTCTACGCACAGGCACGTCTGATCGGCGGTCTGACGATCGAGAATCCGGCGGAGCTGTCCTCCCTCGTCTGCGATCTGATGATCTGATCTCAAAAATAAAAACTCATAAAAAAACAGGTTCCGGTGCGGAAGCACCGGAACCTGTTCATTTCTTTGAGAGAATGATTACTTTTTCAGAAGCTGCTTGAATGCAGGCGTCTTTGTCAGGATGATGGCTGCGATGACCGTGAAGATGATCTCGGGCAGCATGTAGGAGCCGTTGTATACGACAGAATAGATGAAGGGGTTGCTCCACTCTTCGGGCATCCAGACGTCAAAAATCAGGGTACCGGAAACCAGGTGAGAGCAGAAGCGTAAGAACAGCGCGATGGCAGTACCTGCAGCCATACCGCCGACGCCGTGGTTACGGAACATACCGGCAAGACCGATGACGGTGAAAGCAAGCAGATAGTCAAATACGAGGCAGCCGATCAGTGCTGCGGGGGTCAGACCCCAGGAAATGACCTCGCCGAGATCGAGGAACATCTGGATTGCAGCATAGAGGAAACCGCCGGTCAGACCCCAGCCAAGTCCTCTGCGGATGGAGAAGACAGCGACGGGGAGCATGCTGAGCAGAGTGACCGCGCCGCCAAGGGGCAGCTTGTAGATCTTGATCATGCTGAGCACGACGGAGAGGGCGACCATGATCGCACATTCGATCATGCAGATGAGTTTTTCGTTGCGTTTTGCCATAGGAAAAACACTCCTTATAAAATAAAATTCCGCACGGCAAGATACCGTGCGGATCCATTTGCTTGATCAAAACGATATCTCCCTACGCCGGCATGACCCGGATCAGGTGGAAGGGTTCGGGGAAAATCCCCATCTCAGCCCCAAAGACACGAAAACCGTTTCCGGGAGGGCACCCCTGATATGCTATGCAGTTGCGTTTATTATACACAAAAAACGAGAATCTGTCAAGATACGAGGAGTATTTTCTGTAATTATTACGGTTTAATTTCGGATTACCCGTTACAATTGAGATGGGTTTCTGAACTGTAATGATATCGCACTACAAGCATCGTAAGAAAAGCAAGACTACACATGTAGCGAATCTTGACAAATCCCTGCATGCGTGCTATAATGAAACGAAAACATATATGATGGAAAGGATCAATGCTCATGAAAATCCGGGATTTTTGGCGTCGGTGTCTTACGTTTCCCGTGTGTCTTCTGTCGGCGGGGCTCATGCTCACCATGACGGCCTGTGACAGCGATACCGGAGAAGGAACTGTCACAGACACCGGGACACAGACGATCAGCGAGACTGCAGAAACGGAGGCACCTGTCATGGAAACCGTTCTCTATGTTGCCGTCAGCGGTGATGATGCCGCAGCAGGTACCAAGGAGGCACCGCTTGCAACACTTGCGGGGGCAAAAGCCAGACTGAAGGAAGAAAAGCCGGAGACGGCAGTCGTTATCTTCCGGGAAGGCAGTTATTATTTTGATGAATCCCTGCGCTTCAATGCAGCTGACTGCAGAAATGTTACCTATCGCGCAGAGGATGGCGAAAACGTCGTCTTCACAGGCGGCGTGTGCCTCACCGGTACCTGGGACGGCACGGAAGAGATCAACGGTCATACCGCATGGGTCAAGCAGATCGACGATCTGGATGCTTATGGGGAGCTCAACACGCTTTACACCGAGGATGATTTTCTCTCCAACGCCCGCTTCCCCGATAAGGGTTCCTATCTTTATGCCAAAGCCGGCGGACAGTCGATGGATCCCGGCAATGCCATATTTGCAAGAAATCTTTCCCTGATCACCCGTGCCGGTGATTTGCCGGACATCAGCGGGGAAGATCTTGAACATGCACGCATCCGTATTTACCATTACTGGACGGAGGAACTCTCCCCCATTACGGCATATAATCACGCATCCGGTGAGATCACCATGCTGCACAACACTTCCAATACCGTTGCCATGGGTGATCCCTACTGTCTGGAAAACGTCCGCTGCGGTCTGGACGCGCCCGGCGAGTGGTTCATTGATTATACGGCCAAGAAGCTCTACTATATCCCCCGCGAAGGCGATACCATGGACGGCACGAAGATCTATGCCGGCAAGCAGGAGAAGCTGATGGAGTTCAGCGGAGCAAAAGATATCACGTTCTCCGGCATCACTTTTGCTTATACCAACTGGATCTTTGCACCGCTCGGCGGTCAGTCTGCCTATAATGCACAGGCGGCGGTCACCGTTGCCATGGGCAAAGGCATCAATTTCCGTGACTGTGCGTTCCGCTGTGTCGGCGGTACCTGTCTGAATTTCGGTGACTATGACAGTCAGGCGATGGACTGTGTCGTGGACGGATGCTCCTTTGAGCAGATCGGCATGCAGGCTGTTGTGATCGCCGGTGCCAATAACGAAAGCGATTCCTGTAAGAATATCACGGTCAATAACTGCTATATCAACGGCTACGGCAATGCAAGAGCACATTCCGCAGGTATTCTTCTGACCTATGGTTCCGGCTGTACATTGTCTCATAACGAGATCACGAACGGTTCCTATACTGCCGTTTCTGTCGGTTGGTCCTGGGGTTACAATACCCACGCCTGCCATGAGAATAAGATCACAGACAACCTCATTTATCACATCGGTCATGCACCGCTTTCCGATATGGGCGGTATTTATACGCTGGGGATCCAGACGGACAGCTTCATCACCGGCAACGTGATCTATGATGTCGAAGCCGGTAAGGATGCGACTTCCTACGGCGGATGGGGTATCTATCCCGATGAAGGTTCCACAGGCTTCACCATTGAGAACAACATTGTATATGACTGCGGCTCCCAGAGCTTCCACCAGCATTACGGCGAGGAGAACATCGTCCGCAACAACATCTTTGCGTTCAGCAAGGAGGGTCAGGTGCGCTCCACCCGTGATGAGGATCATATCGCATTCCGTCTGACGGGCAATATCATCGTCGGTGACAACCAGTGTATGTATGAATACGTAGGCCCCGGCCGGTTCGCTGATGATAAGAACCTTTATTACGACTATGCAGCAGGTCCCGGTGTGGTTTACAGCGGCGACTATGCAAAAGCAAACACGCCCGGCAACCGGGATATTGCCGCCATGCAGGAAATCGGCTACTATAAGAACGGCGTCTTTGAAGACCCGTGCTTCGTTGATTATCAGAACCGCAACTTCGGTATTGCCGATATGACCGCGGCACAGAAGATCGGCTTTACGCCTATTGACTGCAGCGGCGCAGGCTCTGAAAAGTTCGGCAGCAAGTACCTTCTGAATACGCTGACCTATGCGTATGACGCTTATCCCACAGCGCTTGTCGATGCTTATCTTGCTGCGCAGGAGGCATATAAGGCAAACCGCACGAAAGAAACCACTGCGGCAATGGAGAAGGCATATAACGCCCTCTATGCGGTGGACGCGGCAGCGGATTCCATTCTGCCCTCTGTAAATGTCCTCTGCTCCGGCGACAAATATGACGCATATCGGAAGGCATACGATGCTCTGGCAGCTTCCGCAGCAGCAGGTGACGCCGCAAAGATCAAGGCGGATACCGATGCTCTGAAAGCGGCTTATACGGCAATGCGCGGTGAGAGCTTCACGCTGACCGCGGACCCCGATAACGGTGAAAACGCCAGCACACTGACACTTTCCTTTGGTGAAAAGATTCATCTGCCGACCCCGGCAAAGGATGGCTATGTCCTTGTCGGCTGGCTGCTGGATGACGGAACACAGCTTTCCGACAATGTGACCGCAGGCTGCGGAACTGTTGCAGTCAAGGCTCAGTGGGCAAAAGCCTATGCGCTCCGCTTTGACGGACTGGATACGGAGAATACTGTCCACGGTGCAGGTATGCCGGTGGGCGTGCTCCCTATGCCCGAAAAGGAAAACGGCATCTTGGCCGGATGGAACACCAAGGCAGACGGCAAGGGAACAGCCTTTGATGCGTCTTCTCTGATGCCCGATGCCGATACCACGCTGTACCCTGTCTGGAGTGCAGCTGCTGTGATCTATCTTGACGACGGCGGCAAGAACGATATCATCCGCAACGGCCCGAAGACGATGACCATCGCGGCAGGTACCGCAATCGGTACGCTGCCTGTACCCACCAGAAACCATTACCGCTTCCTTGGCTGGAATACCGAAAAGGACGGCAGCGGCAAGCCGGTGACGGACGCAACGGTTTTTGCAGAGGGAGATGCATACATCTACTCCCAGTGGGCAGAAAACTACGTTCTCATTTTCGACAATGAATTCTCCATGAGCGAAGCGGGCTACAACTTCCGTTCCACTGCCGGTTCCAAGGGTGCAAGCGCACCGTCCATTGACTATATCGCCGGTTCCATTACCTTTGAACGTACCGGTGATGACTGCTTCCTGGCTCCCGGTGAGCACCGTATGAAGCTGGAGACGGGCCACACCTACCGCATCACCTATACCTACACGATCGACGGTGAGGAATCCGGTCATGCACGTCTGACTCTGCTGCCCTATAATAAGGCAGGAGAATGGGGTGCCGATTACTACATCGAAAATGTTGCTCCGGGTGCGGAATATACTGTCACGGATCCTTTCATTTATGTTGCTCTGCGTCCCGGTTCTGTTGCTGATGTCGAAACTGTCAGCTGCTATTCCGATATCGCCGTACAGGATATCACGGCAGAGAACGGTGTCACGCTTGCCAAGTCCGCACCGAAGAATGGTGAAAAGGAAGAATGGCAGCGCGGCGTTGACGTCGGAGAAGCGGTTGGTACACTTCCGACGATGACCTGCGAGGGTTACACCTTCGTCGGCTGGAATACGGAAAAGGACGGCTCCGGTGAAACCTTTACGGCTTCCACAAAGATGCCTGCAAAGGATGTCCATCTGTGGCCTGTATGGAAGAAGAACTGATATGAAAGTATCCTCCGCCGGATTCGGTGATGTCACGGATGAAAACCGTTTCACCGAAGATGGCTATTACGTCTGGTGCGGCTCGCAGTTTATATACCGCGGGTCGTACTATCTGGCGTATTCCCGCTGGAAACGGGAATACGGCTTTGAAGCATGGGTGACAAATTCCGAAATCGCTCTTGCAAAATCTGACAGTCCCATGGGACCGTTTACCTATGTAAAGACCATCCGCGGAAAACATGCACCGGGGTTCTGGGACAGCGACTGCGCCCACAATCCGGCGATTCTTGCCGCAGACGGACGGTTTTATCTCTATTACATGGGGAACTATGGGGACGGGACCTACTGGAATCACCGCAACCACCAGCGCATCGGTGTCGGATGGGCAGATGACCCGGAAGGGGAGTGGCATTTCTCCGATGAACCGCTGATTGATGTATCGGAGGACGGCTTTGATTCTCTCATGACCTCCAATCCGACGGTCACAAAACTGTCCGACGGGCGGTACTACATGATCTATAAAGGGGTCAAAAACAACGGCATTCTGCCGAAGGGCGGAGCAGTCGTCTGCGGAGCGGCGTTTGCCGAAGATCCGCTTGGTCCCTTTGAAAAGGTCGGAAGTCCGATTTTCGTCAATCCGGAGAACGACTGGTCCGTGGAAGATCCTTTTGTCTGGGAAGAAGACGGTAGACTGCACGCCATCGTCTCCGACTTTCAGGGATATTTCACGGGACTTGGGACCCGGTCACTGGCGCGGTTTGTTTCGGATAACGGGATCGACTGGCACCCGGCAAAAGAGCCGTGCTTCTCGCCCCTTGCTTACCCGACCCCGGACGGCATGAAAACTGTCCGGCGTCTGGAGCGTCCGCAGATTTTCTTTGAAGACGGAAAAGCGCTCTGTTTTGTCGCAGCCTGCGCCGAGGACAAAGACATGGAGCGGGTATACAACGTGCGGATTCCGTTTGTCGATGAAAACACTTTTGTATAGATCGGGGAGACGATCATACATATTGACCTTAAAATAATAAAACACAGAACGGTTTGTTTGCGCAGGACAAACCGTTCTGTGTTCTTAGAAAACGGATATCAGCCAAAATAAATGGAATAGGTGAGAACCTTTTCCTCGCCGGGCTGCAGGCGGAACATATCGGACTTTGTGGCAAGATCGTCCACAACACCGTCAAAGGAGGGCAGACCGCACCAGGGCTCGATGCAGACATAGGGTGCTTCGGTGCGGGGCTTGTGCCAGATACCCAGATACGGCATCTTCGGATAAGAAAGGCGAACAAAACGCTCGGTCTTTTCAGATTTCAGCGTGACGGAATCTGCCATGCGGGCAAGGAAGATGGCGTCGTTGTCAAAAAGGGTATGGCGCAGAGGGAGGCATTTGCCGTCCACCAGCGGGAATGCGGTCTTCTTGCCGGTCTGGAAGCAGGTGTCGGAGAAGACGAGCTGATCGGGGCTGCAGGATTCGCCGAATTCCAGATAGAAATCGGTGAACTCGCCCTTGCCGTCAAGAGGGATATTGAAGCCGGGATGAGCGCCGACGGTGCAGGGCATCACGGTGTCGCCAATGTTCTTCATGACGATATCGGAAATGATTTCAGAGCCTTCCAGACGGTAGCTGATGGTCAGAACGAAGGGGACGGGGTACTGGGCGAGGGTTTCCTCATTTGCTGTCAGGGTGAAGACGATTTCCTTGTCGGAGACGATCTTGGTTTCAAAGGGCACGAAGCGGGCAAAGCCGTGGATCTTCATTTCAAAGGTCTTGCCGCCGTAGGTATACTTACCGTCGATCAGACGGCCGCAGATGGGGAACAGAATGGGAGCACGTCCGTTCCAGTATTCGGGATTGCCCTGCCACAGGTATTCACAATCCTCGCGGCGGACGGAATGCAGTACACCGCCCATATCGTTGAATGTGACGGTCAGCTGGTCATTTTTCAGTTCATAAAGCATGATAATATCCTCCTTGATAAACGTAGCCGGCAGATGCCGGGATTCTACCTTATATATTAAATGAAAAACGGCGGATTGTCAAGGTATTGCGGTGACTTTTTTATAGTTTTTCAAAAGCCTTGACAGATCGGAGAAAATATGATACGCTAAAGTTATCAAAAATGCCGGCAGGAGGTACTGTATATGAATTATCAGGCAACGGAGGAGGACATCCGGAAACTGGAACAATCTTATGAAGGCAGAAAACCCTATCATGGGGAAATGCACGATCATTCAGCATCGGGCGGAACGAGCGACGGTGCATGCGCGCTTTCGGTCTGGAAAGAAGAACTCGCGGCACTGAAAATGGATTTTGCGGCGATCCTCGATCACAGACAGGTACGGCACATGTATCTGCCTGAGTGGGACAATACGATTTTCCTCTGCGGTTCCGAACCGGGAACGGTCATTACGGACAGCAGAGCATCTTCCAAGGAGCTGCACTACAACATTCTGGTGCCGACACCGAAGGAACTGGAAGCGTTTCTTGCTGATCTGCCGGAATATCAGTTTACCGGCGGACCCGAGGGTCACTTTACCTATCCTTTCTTTACAATGGAGCGATTCGGTGAGATTATTGATGCGGTGAAAGCCCACGGCGGTATGGTTGTCATTCCCCATCCGAAGCAGATTCTTGTCTCGGATGATCCCATGGACTACTGGTTCCGGGATGAGACGGGTCTGGAGGCGTTCTATATCGGGCTTGATACACAGGATACCAAAGACGACACGGCACTGTGGCTGGAGCTGCTTCACCGGGGCAAGCGCATCTGGGCTTGTGCGGGCTGCGACAAGCATAATCATCCGCAGGATACCGCGCTGACGACGGTCTATGCGCCGGAGAAGTATAATACTGTGATTTTCTCTGTTCTTCGCGGGGGTGATTTTACCTGCGGACCTGTGGGAATCCGGATGCTGTGCGGGGAGACGTTGACAGGCGGTCACTGCAGCTTTACAGGAAAACGTCTGACATTCTCCGTCGGGGATTTCCATGACAGTGTAAAGATGGATGGACACTGCTATCGGGTGGATTTCTATGATGACAAAGGACTGATTTTCTCATCTCCTGTTTCTCCCGACGAGACGCAGTATTTTGCGCTGGATGCGGATGGAGACGCTGCGTTCTATCGTGCGGAGGTCTGGGATGAGACCCGGAATCTGCGGATCGCGCTCGGTAATCCGATCTGGAATGACAAATAAGCGGAAATCCGCCCTGAACGGTGTTGTGATCGGCGGATGTTACTCTGCGTTGCTTGCGGCAACGGGGGCATCTGTGATATCATGAAGATACCGAAACAAAGGAGGTATCTGTTATGTTAGGTGAAAAAATCAGATTGCTGCGGAAAGGGAAAGGTCTTTCCCAGGAGGAACTGGCAATCCGGCTCCATGTGGTAAGGCAGACGGTTTCCAAATGGGAAAAGGAGCTTTCAGTTCCGGATGCTGTACTGCTGCAGCAGATGGCGGAGGTATTCGAGGTACCGGTGTCGGAACTTCTGAACGGAGAGAGTCCGGATGGCGCAGACAAAGCCGGAGAACCGGACAGAAACGAAATCGCCCTTCAGCTTTCCCGGATTAACGAACATCTTGCCATCAGAAACAGAAGAATGGGGCTGATGATCAGGTTTTTTCTGATTCTTATGATAGGCACTATTGTCCTGATTGCCATTCTGACAGCGCTGAATGTGTACAGACCCGGGAGTTTTGAGGAAGATGTGTCATCGTCGGTCATATCCGTCGGGGATGTATCTGACGAAAACGAGGAAATCGCCCATTGACAGCAATTCCTGACCAGATCAGAGGCATCCGGAAAAAACACAATATTTGAATGCGAAAAGAACGGGTTCGGATACGGACCCGTTTTTTGCCTGTTTTCGCGGGTTTTCCAGCAAAAATGTCTTGCAATTTTTCCGGAAAACCTTTATAATGGGAGAGAACGAAATTTTGTCTTTCCGGGAGAATCAAGTCATGAAATTTGTCAGACGACTGCTCACCCTTGCGTCGAATCATATCGGAACGATGATTTTTGCCTGCATCGGCATCATCGGCGCGGCGGTACTCAATCTTGTAACACCGGCGCTGCTCAGACGCTTTACCGCGTCCCTGGAATCGCCGGATACACTGACCAAGAAAATGCTTCTGATCTATGCGGGGGTTCTGGTGGCTGCTTATCTTGCCCGTGCGATCTGCCGCGGCATCAGTTTGGGCGTTGCCCATGTGGCTGCCTGGCAGTTTGTGGCGGAGCTTACTTTGAAAGTGTATGATAAACTGGAGCAGCTTTCCCTGCGCTATTATCAGGATAAGCAGACGGGTGAGTTAATGAGCCGGCTTGTCAACGATACAAGACAGTTTGAAGTGCTCATTGCCCATTCCATCCCCGATCTTGTTTCCAATGTTCTTGTCATCATCGGCGTCTGTGTGATGATGTTTACCATCAATGTCCGCCTTGCGCTGATCACGCTGATTCCCGTGCCGATCGTGGTGCTGGCGGGGTGGCTGTACTCCGGTATGGTAGCTCCCATGTTCCGGCTGAACTCCCGTGTTCTCGGTGAGCTCAACGGCGTCTTTCAGGACAATATCACCGGCATGAAAGAGATTCAGGCCTTCGGCTGTGAGGAAAGCGAACACCGGAAAATGGTGGAGAACTGCCGCTACTATGCCAAGGTCAACATCCGTGCGAATCTTGCAAACGGCGTTTTCACACCGGGCATTGAGTTTATCACCTCCATCGGTACCATCATTGTCGTCCTGTTCGGCGGTATGCTTGCACTGGACGGACAAATGGCGATTTCCGATATCGTCGGTTTTGTGATGTATCTTTCCCTGTTCTATTCTCCCCTTGCGATTCTTGCGCGTCTTGTGGAAGATTTACAGGTTGCGGCGGCCAGCGGCCAGCGTGTCTTTGAGATTCTCGACAGTGAGCCGGAAGTCAAAGAAAAGCCTGATGCGGAGGAACTGCCTCTGGGAGAGGGTGAGATCACCTTTGATCACGTGGATTTCCATTATCAGCCTGCGGAGCCGCTGCTCCATGATGTTTCCTTTACTGCAAAGCCGGGACAGATGATCGCGCTGGTCGGTCCTACGGGTGTCGGCAAAACCACCATTGTTTCCCTGCTGGAGCGTTTTTATGATCCCATCGGCGGATCTATCCGGATTGACGGCAAGGATATCAAGGATGTGACCCTGCACTCCCTGCGCAGCAGAATTTCCATGGTTTTGCAGGATGTGTTCTTATTCAACGGTACCATTGCGGAGAATATCGCCTACGGTATTTCCGGGGTGGATGGAAATGAATTTGCCTCCATCGTGACAAAGCGCGGCGGACTGGATGTTCACGGCGTTTCCGAAAAGGTGAGAAAGATCATACATAAGGACTCGAAGACCGATAAGATCACCGGTTCCTCTGTGGCGGAACTGGATATGGAGGCCATCCGGGCAGCGGCAAAGATCGCCCATGCTGATGAATTTATCTCCCAGATGCCGAACGGTTATGATACGCTGATCGGTGAACGCGGTGTCCGTCTTTCCGGCGGTCAGAAACAGCGTATCGCCATTGCAAGAGCTGTGCTCCGCAAGACGCCGATTCTGGTCCTCGATGAGGCGACCAGTGCGGTCGATAACGAAACCGAAGCCGAGATTCAGGAAGCCATTGAATCGCTGGCTGGCGGACGCACCATCATCGTCATAGCGCACCGCCTCTCCACGGTTATGCGCGCCGATAAGATTCTGGTACTGGAAAACGGACGGATCGTTGAATCCGGACGCCATGAAGAACTTCTTGAGCAAAACGGTCTCTATGCCCGTCTCTGTCATGTACAGGATGAAGCACAGAAGAAAGTTCAGAACGTTATCTGATAGATACACAAAAACCCTGCTGTCAGCGCGACAGCAGGGTTTTGGATTTTACTTGACGATGCCGTGGGATAATAAATAGTCGTGCCAGTTCTGATAATAGGCGGCCTTCAGATGAACGCCGTCATCGGAATAGGATGCGGGAAGATTGCCGTAGCCGTCCGACAGAACTTCGTTGATATTTAAGAAAAAGATGTTTTCTCCGTCTGCCATATCATACAGCGCCTGATTACGCTTGGAGAGATTGTCCTTTCCGTAAACCGGCTGTTCCGCGGCAAAAGCGGCGGTGACGTGGATGATGCTCTCAATAAAGATGATGGCGTCGGGCTGACAGGTGCGGATTTCATCCAGCATGGCTTTGTACTGATTCAGATAGGATTCCATGCCGTATCCGGCCTCATTGATGCCGAGCATAATATAGATTTTGCCGAAAGTCCGCTCTTCCAGAAGGGCTCGCAGGCCTGTAACACCGTCCACTTTCAGCTTGCTGTCAAGAACGCCATAGACGGTCATGCTTGTTCCGGCATACATCAGGGCATCGCCCGGCTGACTGCACATCCTGAGACCGTCGGTGCAGGAATCGCCGATGAAAAGGGCATCGGCAAAGTAATCATCGGTCACGGCCTGAAAAGTCAGGGGCTCCGGCTCCGGTGCTTCCGTTTCATCCTGGAATATTGTTTCTTCTATGACCTCTGTTGCCGCTTCCGTTTTCTCCGGTTCACGGGTATCAGGCGCATCGCCGCCGGGTGTACCGCCGCCGATGGGAACGAGGATCGTACCGGTAGGATCGCCGTCCGGTATGTTCTCCGGCTGACCTTCACAGGACAGCAGCATCTGACAGCATACAAGCGCGGACAGAAATGCTGTAGTCCGACGAATCATACATGTTTTCATATCCGGAATTCCGTCCTTTCCGAGCCGTATAGGGGTTTGTCTTTTTCGCTGCATTATTATAGCACGTTTTGGGCAGAATGTCAAGTTTTCGGTATTTCTGCGGATTTTGCTTCTGTATAACGGAAAAAGGACCCTGCAAACTGCATGGTCCTTTTTCTGGTGCTCCATCGGAGAGTCGAACTCCGGACACCTTGATTAAAAGTCAAGTGCTCTGCCATCTGAGCTAATGGGGCGGACGATATGATTGCTTGTCATATCCTCTATAGTATAGCATGTTTTTCCGGTTTTGTCAATAGGTTATTTGAATTTTTTTGGCTTGACAATCCTCGATGAGTGCGCTATAATGAATTTATCTTAAAAACAAAGGAGTATCGTTATGAAATACAGCGTTTATTCTGCAAGCGAATGGGTTTTTCCGGACGCAGAATGCAGCGGAGTTCATTCCGTCACCCTGCACAGCGCAAGAAATGCAAACACCGGTTTTCAGCTCAAACTCACTGACATACCGGAGCACACACCGATCTCCGTTTCCCATCCTTTCGGAAGTCCGTTGATTCTGGAAGCATACCGGCTTGTGGACGTTATGGTTGAGAAGAATACCGGACGTGTCGGCTTTACGTGGTCAGAGTCCGATGGCGAACCGGAATATGTTACCCGCCGTGCACCGTTCCGTGTGTATGATCCGATCCGTCCATACCGAAACGGTAAGGAATTTGCGGGGGCAGAAGCGAGCGCATTCTATTTCTGTTTCCATATCCCGCAGTCTGTTGTCCCCGGAGATTATGCCGAAGAAATCACTGTAACAGCAGGAGACGAGAGTATAACGGTTCCCGTTACCGTCCGCGTTTACCGGGCAGAGGTTCCTCCGATGGAAACACTGGATGTGACCAACTGGTTCTCCGTCGGCAACATGGCGAGAAGCCACAAAGCGGAACCATGGTCTGAGGAGCATTGGGAGATCATCCGCCGCTACGGTGCTCTGATGCGCCGCGCACGGCAGAATACCTTTTGGGTCACCCGTGATCTGACACAGGTCTCAAAGGATGAAAACGGAAATTACTGTTTTGATTTTTCCCGTGCAAAACGGTTGATCGAAATGTATCTTGATATGGGCTTTACCGTCATTGAGGGAACACAGGTAGCTTACCGTCAGGGATGGAATTCCGAGGTATTCCACTTATGGGACGGAGAGCGTGAATTGCAGGCGACCTCCATTGATGGATATGCTTATCTTTCCCGGTATCTGACTGCGTGGAGAAACTTCCTTGAAGAAAACGGCTGGTATGATCTTCTGATCCAGCATGTAGCCGACGAGCCTCATGATAAATGCAAAAATGACTATTTCCGCCTGTCTTCCATTGTCAGGCAATATCTGCCGGGCGTGGAGATCATTGAAGCGGTAGAAATTCCCGACCTTGCCGGAGCGGTTGATATCTGGGTTCCAAAGGATCATTATTACGAGAGCCATAAGGAACAGTACGAAGCTTTCCGTGCAGCGGGAAATACGATCTGGTTCTATACCTGCTGCTTCCCCGGCGGACACTTTATGAATCGACTGCTTGACAAGCCTCTGATCGAGGTACGCTATCTGCACTGGGGCAATTTCAAGTACCGTATGCCCGGCTTCCTCCACTGGGGATTGAATCATTATTACGATTTTCAGGATCCCTTTGAAAATACCACCCCTCTGCATGACAAGGTGAATATCAAGTATCTGCCTGCGGGAGATTCGCATCTGGTTTATCCGGGAGACGATGGTCCGTGGAGCTCCATGCGTCTGGAAAATCACTGCTTCGGTGCGCAGGATTATGAACTGTTCTCCATCCTTGCAGGAAAAGATGAGGCAGAGGCGCAGTCCCTGTGTGACAGCATGGTTCGTGCTTTTGATGATTTTGAAAAGGATCCTGCTGTCATGGAAGAAACCCGTATCCGGCTTCTGGAAGCACTCAACTGAATATTTCCCCGGCTGCCGCATTTCAGATCCGGCAGCCGGATTTTTGTTTTTCTTTCGGAAAAACAGGGGGATTGTGAATATCCATATAAAAAACGGAAAAAATAGATTCGGTCGGATCGTTTGTACCGATCCGGAAAATTTCCATTTTCAGAAAGGAAACCGAACATGAAAACAGAGACCCGCATCAGCAAAAAATATCTGACATCAGCCGCGATATGGTGTACCGCGCTGCTTCTGGTCGTACTCGTCGGTGTGATGGCCTTTTTCTCCGCCGCTTCACAGAAAACCGAAAACAAGGGCATTACAGGATCGGGAACAGAGCAGGGGAAGAATGCCGCTGCAGAGCAGCAGGAACAGGAGAACCGTCAGTCCTCCGGGCAGAAGAAAACTACGGGTACGGAAAAGAATCTTACCGGAACAGAGGAACCGATGGCAGAAGACGCCGCCGGAATCGCTCCGGAGGAAGAACTGCCTGCCTCGGTGATCCCGGATGACACCAAGATTCCCGCCGCCACGTATCCGGAGGTTACGGCTCCGTTTACCTGCATCATGCCGGTCAACGGGACGGTCATCAAGGATTTCACGGAGGATATTGCTGTCTACTCCCTGACGATGAACGATTACCGTGTACACAACGGCATTGACATCTATGCACCGGTCGGGACCCGTGTGGCAGCCTGTGCAGACGGCTATGTAGAGCGCGTCTGGGAAGACCCGTTCCTCGGGGCCTGTGTACTCATCAATCACGGCGGGGAGATCCGTTCCCTTTACTGTAATCTTTCCCCTGAACGTCCCAAAGGAATGGAAGCGGGAGCGACAGTACTGGCGGGGGATATCATCGGCGGTGTCGGCGAGAGCATGGCGACCGAGATGGCAGACAGCGATCATCTGCATTTTTCGGTGACGAAAGACGGTGTCTGCCGGAACCCTATGGACTATATCACAAACTACCGGGATGAGGGCCGCAGCTACGATGAATAATCTCATCGCAGGGCGATGCAGACAGAAAACGGTACTGCACAGAAAAACCGCGGAATATCCGCGGTTTTTCTGATTTTGACTGTCGTAAATTTCACAATATGCAGGAATGAAAAGATAAACTTGCAAACGGTTTTCCTGAAGTTGTCGGAATTTTGTTGATAATGTACTTATGAGACGAGATTTTCGACGGAATTATAGTCGTATTGCATATTGAAAAAATGACGGGGATGCATTATAATATAGTATATTATTTTTATATTCGGAAACTGGATATCCAGTAAAGGATATGAAAATAAATTCTCAAATATAAAGAGGTAAAAGCTATGAAAACATTTCTGAGAATCGCATGTCTGCTCTGCGCGATGCTTCTCTGCGTCGGTGCACTGGCATCCTGCGGAGGCGGCTCCGGTACAAACTATGCCGCTAACAACACCGAATACTACATCGGTCTTTCCGGCCCTCTGACCGGCGGCGCAGCAGTTTACGGTATGGCTGCAAAGAATGGTGCGCAGCTGGCAGTTGATGAAATCAACGCAGCAGGCGGTCTGAACGGTGTCATGTTCAAGCTCGTCACCGTCGATGACAAGCACGACGCATCCAACATCCCCACCAACTATGCAACCCTTTACGAGGGCGGTATGCAGGTATCTCTCGGTACCGTCACCTCTGCTCCGGCTCTTGAGTTCAAGACCTACGCAAAGGATGACAACGTCTTCTTCATCACCCCCTCCGCTTCCAACGATGATGTTCCGGAATATGAGAACGGCTACCAGATGTGCTTCGCAGACGGCAACCAGGGTAAGGTCGCTGCCGACTACGTCAACGACGCATACAAGGGCCAGACCATCGGTGTCTTCTACAAGTCCGACGAAGCATACTCCAAGGGTATCTTCGATCAGTTCTCTGCAAACCTTGATTCCAGCATCACCATGGTTACTGCATCCTTCAACGATGCAACCGCAACTGACTTCAGCACCCAGATCGACACCCTGAAGGACTGCACCTTCATCTTCATGCCCATCTATTACACTCCCGCATCCCTGTTCATGACCCAGGCTGTCGGCATCATCGCTGACAATGCGATCTACTACGGCTGTGATGGTCTTGACGGTATCGACTCCATGGAAGGTTTCGATGTCAACTCTGTTCCCCAGGAAATCTCCATGCTGTCTCACTTCAACTCCAAGGCAACCGACGGCGCTGCCGGCGAGTTCATCAAGAAGTATGTTGAAAAGTTCGGCGCAGACACCCTGAACCAGTTCGGCGCATCTGCTTATGACTGTGTCTATGCGATCTTCGCTGCAATGAAGGAAGCATACGAAGCAGACAACTCTTCCGTTTATGTCACGATGAGCGCATCTGACCTTTGCAAGGTTCTTGAGAAGAAGTTCCAGGGCGGCTTCAAGTTCACCGGTATCACCGGTACCGATATCACCTGGGATGCTCACGGTTATGTCAACAAGACTGCCATCAAGTACGTTGTCAAGGCAGGAAAGTAATCCGCGTTCCTATTTGAACTGAACAACAGACGGGGTGTCTTTCTGAACAACAAGACACCCTGTTCCTGTTTTATGGAAAAAGGACAGTAACATGGAAATTATCATTACTACGCTGATCAACGGATTGAGCCTGGGCGGCATTTATGCAATGATCGCTCTCGGCTATACCATGGTCTACGGTATCGCAAAGATGCTGAACTTTGCCCATGGTGATATTATCATGGTTGGTGCATATACGATCATGGTTACCCTCGGCATCAGCGGCAATCCGATCATTGCCACGATCGCTGCGGTGATTTTCTGTATCATCCTCGGCGTGTGCGTGGAAAAAGTAGCATACAAACCGCTGCGCGGCGCATCCCCTCTGGCCGTTCTGATCACGGCAATCGGCGTCAGCTATCTATTGCAGAGCCTTGCGCAGATCGCCTTCGGTACAGCACCGAAGAACGTCAGCGTCGGCAACATGGGCACCATCGCTCTTGGCTCTGTGAAAATTCAGGGCTATACCATCTTCACGCTGGTATGCACTGTTGTTGTGATGACCGCGCTTACGCTGTTCATCAAGTATACCAAGCTCGGCAAAGCAATGCTGGCTGTATCTGAGGACCGCGGCGCTGCACAGCTGATGGGTGTCAATGTCAACGGTATCATTACCGTGACCTTTGCGATCGGTTCCGGCCTTGCAGCCCTTGCCGGACTCTGCACGCTGATGAAAGCACCGCTGCTTTCCAATACATTCGGTTCCATGCCCGGTATCAAGGCATTCACGGCGGCTGTCATCGGCGGTATCGGCTCCATTCCCGGCGCTATGCTGGGCGGCATCCTGCTCGGTGTCGTCGAGAGCTGCTGCAATAAGATCTCCGTCATCGCCCCGTACACCGATGCGATTGAGTTCGGTATCCTGATTGTCATCCTGCTGATCCGTCCTACCGGATTTCTTGGCAAGAAACGGAGGGAAAAGGTATGATCAAGTCTTTCTTCAAAACAGGCCGTTTCAGACATTATCTGAATTACCTGATTATTGTCGTTCTCCTCGTTGTTTTCTCTGTCATGTCCCTTTCCGGCGGCATGAAGTCCTCCAGCCAGTATCTGCTGGAGAAAATCGCAATTTCCATGATCCTTGCGGTCTCTCTGTCCATCCTCGTAGGATTTTTGGGAGAATTGAGCCTTGGTCACGCCGGCTTTATGTGTGTCGGTGCGTACCTCGGCGGCAAAGTATCCGTACTTCTGTCCTCCCTGCTCGGTGAGGGTATTGTCAATCTGATCATTTCCCTCATCGTCGGCGGTATCTGCGCCGCGGTCTGCGGTATCATTGTCGGTCTGCCGGCACTGCGTCTGAAAGGTGACTATCTTGCCATTGTCACGCTGGCCTTCGGTGAGATCGTCAAGTCTCTGTTTCTCAATTCTTCCGATGCAAGCTTCGGCGGTGCGCTGGGTCTGAAAACCCCCCGTTTTGACCGTAATACCCTGTTTATCATCGCATTCATTCTTGTGCTGATCACGCTTGCCGTGATTCAGAACGTCCTTGCCAGCCGTCACGGCCGCGCCGTGACCGCGATCCGGGACAGCGAAATTGCCGCGCGTGCAACGGGTATCAATGTCACGGAGTATAAGCTGCTCATCTTTG
The DNA here is from genome assembly GCA_024404655.1 of Clostridia bacterium. Classification (GTDB taxonomy): domain Bacteria; phylum Bacillota; class Clostridia; order Oscillospirales; family CAG-272; genus RGIG3925. The sequence continues at coordinate 20,091 of JAKSPR010000006.1, forward strand.
CGATGTCCGCATTCTTTGCAGGCATAGCGGGCGTTCTGTTCAGCTTCTCCAACCAGAATATCCAGGCAACCAAGTTCGGTTTCAACTATTCCATTGAGATCCTTGTCATGGTCGTCCTGGGCGGCATGGGTTCTATCAACGGCTCCCTGATTGCGGCCGCCCTGATCACCTTCCTCAATGTCAAACTGGCAACAGTTCTGACCGGCAACATGGCAGTCCTGCAGAATCTGATCTATGCGTTGGTTCTGATTATCATCGTCATTTACAATAACGCTCCGTTCCTGGCTGCATTCCGTGAGAAGTATACCCTGCATAATCTTTGGACCAAGCTGTTCGGTCATCGTGCAGAACACCGCAGAGATGACGAAAAGAGCTGGGCGCGTATTCCCACCAAGATCAACATGGACGAACTTCTTTCCGTTGATACCACCCCCGAAGACAACCGTGCAGTACGGCTGGACGGTGACAAGCCGGATGCTCCTTCCGCATCCGACAAGGAAAGGAGCAAGTGAGCCATGGCAGAAGAAAAATATGTTCTTGAAACCAAGCACCTCGGTATCCGTTTCGGCGGTCTGAAAGCAGCAAACGATGTCAACATCCGTATTCGCAAGAATCAGATTTACGGTCTGATCGGACCCAACGGTGCCGGAAAAACGACCATCTTCAATATGGTCACAGGCGTCTATACCCCCACCGAAGGCGAGATTTATCTTGACGGCGAGCGCATCGACGGTCTGACACAGGAGACCATCAACCATAAGGGTATCGCAAGAACCTTCCAGAATATTCGTCTGTTCAACAACATGACGGTCGTCCGGAATGTCATGGTTGGTCTTCACAACAAGTCCGAATATAAAACCGGACTTTTCACCACGATCTTCCGTCTTCCCAAGCACTTCCGTGTAGAGCACGAAATGCGGGAAGAGGCAAAGCGTCTGTTGGCATTGTTCGGTCTGGAAGAAGAACGCAACGAGCTTGCTTCCAATCTTCCTTACGGTAAACAGAGAAAGCTGGAGATCGCAAGAGCTCTTGCGACCGGTCCAAAGCTGCTTCTGCTGGATGAGCCTGCCGCCGGTATGAACCCGCAGGAAACGGATGAGCTGACCGAAACTATCCGCCGTGTCCGCGACGAATTTGATATGACGATTCTTCTGATTGAGCATGATATGAGCCTTGTCTCCGGTATCTGTGATGAAGTTACGGTGTTGAACTTCGGTACGACACTTGCGCAAGGCAATGTCAGTGACGCACTTTCCGATCCCGAGGTCATCCGCGCATACCTCGGCGATGACAACTGAGGAGGGTTAGGCAATGGCATTATTAAAGGTTGAAAATCTGAAAGTCAACTATGGCCTGATCCAGGCGATAAAAGGTGTTTCTTTTGAAGTCAATCAAGGTGAAATCGTTGCTCTGATCGGTGCAAACGGTGCCGGAAAGACCACCATCATGCATGCGGTCAGTGGTCTGATTC
>JAKSPR010000060.1 GCA_024404655.1 Clostridia bacterium
GTGATGTCTCTGCTTTTTTTGCCTTGCTTTTACTTTGAAGTATTAAAGGGCTGCCGCTCATGCTTCTCTGAATGCATTTGCGACAGCCCCATCAGTATTATAAGCAGAAGAACTGACAGAATAAGAGCAGAATCACGAGGAACGAGAAATTGAAAACCGAGAATTTCAGGATGTATGCTCCGGTTTTGCCGGGGTTATGTCTGGAATACTCCCGGAACGTGATGAGGGAGGCAAGGGACGCGATCAGCGTTCCCGCGCCGCCGATGTTGACGCCGTAGAGCAGAGCCTTATAATTCTCCGTGAACTGGGACATGAGGATCGCCGTGGGGACATTACTGATGCACTGGCAGGAGAGGGCGGACACCAGCATGGTGTTCTTTTCGAGCAGTGCGGAGAAAACGGAGCGCACGGCGGGGATTCGGCTCATATTGCCGGAGAAGACGAAGAACGCACAGAAGGTGCCCAGCAGTCCGTAGTCCACCTTTTTCAGCGCATCCCGGTCGGCAAACAGCAGAATCGGCGGAATGACGATGAGGCCCGTGGGATAGGGAATCGTGCGGAAGACGATGGCGATGGAGAGGGTGAAGAGAACGAGATACAGCGCTGTGAGTCTGGCGGGCAGATGAATCTCGTCGTTTTCCGTGACGGTCAGGGGCTCCGCGGGGAGCAGCATGCAGATACCGAGAATCATCACAATGGCTGCGGCGAAGGGCGGGGCCATGATGGCGGTGAACTCTCCCGTGGGAATATTGAATTTGGAATAGAGGTACAGATTCTGGGGATTGCCGAAGGGGGTCAGCATGCCGCCGAGGTTGGCAGCGATGTTCTGCATGATAAAGACAAATGCCATGTGGCGTTCCTTATGGGTCTCGGTGAGGACAAGATAGCCCAGCGGCAGGAAGGTCAGCAGCGCCATATCGTTTGCAATCAGCATGGAGCCGACAAAGGTGACGGTCACAAGGGCGATGGATGCCGAGCGCAGGGTGGTGAAGCGCGCGACGATCTTTCTTGCAAGGAACGTAAAGAACCGGATATTGCGCAGGGCGCAGACCACGGCAAGTACGCAGAAAAGACAGGTCAGGGTCTTGAAATCAAAATAGGAAAGATACGCCGCGTCCGGCGGGATGAGGATGCCGGTGATGACTGCCGCCAGCAGAGCGATGCAGAACACGGTATTGGATTTGAGAAAAGCAAGGACGGTGCGGAAAAAGCCTGCCGCATGGGATGGTGACGGCGATGGCGAATTTTTCGGAGAAAATGGACGGGGGGCGGACATCTGCATATCGGTTTTGTGCCTCGTTTTCGTTATTGTTGTTCTTCCGTGGACAATCATTACCATTCGGGCAGAACGCACATATCATAGCATATTTTTTGTGGAATTGCAACAGTTTCCGGAAAGTTTCGGAAGCTTTCGGAAAGTTTTCCCTTTTCATCAAAACAGGGGGAATCCGGACGGGAAATTTTGTCTGAATTGATTTTTTACAAAATTTTCACAAGAGCATCACGGAAGATGGCAGAAAAGGTCTTTACTTTTTGCAGATTTTGTGGTAAACTATCTTTATCTCATTTCTATGTATCAGAAAGGAACATTCGGCACCATGAAAAGAACGCTTTCCCTGTTTGTCTGCGTGGTCCTGTGTCTTGCGACGCTGGTCTCCTGCGGCAAACCCTACAACTACGATTTATCCAAATATGTGACCCTCGGCCAGTACAAGGGCGTTACGGTCAGCAAGAGCGAAATCGAGGAGCAGATCGACGAGCAGTATTCTGCAGTTCTCTCTGCCAGCGCGGAATATGTGGAGACCAACGCCGTTTCCAAAGAAGGCGACAAGATCACCTATTCCTACACCGGCACCATCGACGGTGCGGCAAATGATGCTCTGACCGGCGAAAACAAGACCCTGACTGCTGTCTCCGGTACCACTGGTTTCAAGGAACTGGACGAAGCTCTGGTCGGCATCAAGGGCGGCAGCAATCTGACGGTTGATGTTGTTCTCCCCGAGAACTTCTCCGCAGATGCTTCTCTTGCAGGCAAGACCGCGACCCTCGCTGTCACCGTTGCCAAGGTTGAAGAGCTTGTTACTCCTGAAACCCTGACCGATGAAATGGTCAAGACCTACACTGAGGAAACCTACACCACCATCGACGCTTACAGAACCTACCTGTACTCTGCCATCAAGCAGAATCTGGCATGGAGCGCGGCTGTCAAGAACTGCTCCTTCACGGACTATCCCAAGAAGGAAGCAGAGAACTACTACAACACACTGCTGACCAGATATCAGGCACAGGCAAGCCAGTACGGCATGACCCTGGAGCAGTTCACCTCCCTCACCGGCTACACCATGGATGCGTTCCAGGCAGCCCTTGCACAGCAGGCAGTCAATCAGACCCGTCAGGATGTTGTCATGTACAGCATCGCAAGAGCAGAAGGTCTTGAACCCGATCAGGCGCGCATTGACGCAGAAGCTGCTTCCCTTGCAAAAGAGAACGGCTTTGCAACCGTCAAGGAAATGTATGCACAGCTTGGTGAAGATCAGGTTCTTTCCTATGTCCAGTCTCTCCTGGTCATGGAATTCCTCGAAGCAAACGCAGTCGAGGCTGAATAAACACAAAAACCCAAACGGACTGCCCTCCATACACGGGTAGTCCGTTTTTTTACCATAGTTATGAAAGGATGGATACTTTTATGAAACTGAAAATCATGACCTACAACATCCAGCACGGATTTGATTTCGTGAAGAAGGACCGCATCGACCTTGCGCAGATTGCGGACATTGTGCGGGCGGAGGACCCGGATGCCATTGTCTTCAACGAAGTGCGCGGAGACGGCATTGCTGCGGACTACACCGATCAGACCGGGGAGTTTATGCGGCTGCTTGGGTGGGACGGATATTTCGGCAAAGCGCTGGATGTGCCGGGCGGCGGACCCTATGGCAATGCGGTTTTATCAAAGCATCCCGTGACGGCTGCGGTGACGGCCATCCCTACGCCTCCCCTGGAGCCGGGAAAGTTCATTGAGCCGCGGTGTATCATCCGTGCGGAATTTGATTTTGACGGGACGAAATTTGCGCTCTACGGCTCCCATTTCGGTCTGACGGAAAAGGAGCAGGAGAACGCCGTGGAGACGCTCTGCGGGCTGCTCGACAAAGAAACGCTGCCGTGCTGCTTTATGGGAGACCTCAACATGGAGCCGCAGGACGGGAAGCTTGACCCGGTCCGGGCACGGCTCAAAGATTCGGCGGACGTGTTTGAATATCCGATGCTGTCGTTCCCCTCGGACAAGCCGGAAATCAAAATCGACTATATTTTCGTGTCCCGGGATGTGAAGGTGCTGAAAGCGGAGATTCTTCCGATCGTTGCATCAGATCACAGACCGTATACGGCGGAAATTGAGGTTTAAGAATAAAAGAAGAAGCGTGAAGCCGTGGCTGCATAGGCAGCGGGCTTCACGCTTTTCATTTCTTTTTTTCAGATCATCAGAACCAGATTTGTCAGCGCAACGGCGACGGGGATGGTTGCCATGGAAAGCAGTGTCGACATACCGACGGTCTGGGCGGCGAGTTCGGGGCGTTCGTTATAGATCTCTGCGAACATGACGGCGACGGCGGCGGCGGGGAGGGAGGCCTCCACAGCGAAGAACATGACACGCTGATCGCTCATGCCGGCGAGGTGATAGATCAGAGCGATGAGCACCGGGCAGGCAAGGAGGCGGAGTACCGAGAAGATATACAGCCGGTAGTTTGTGAAAATCTGTTTCAGCGGCAGTCTTGTGAGGTTCGCACCGATAACGAGGAGGACGAGCGGCGTGCAGATATTATTCATATACTGAACGGCACTGGCTACGGGGCCGGGGACGGGGATCTGCAAAGCGAAGAACAGGAAACCGAGCATACAGGGGACGGTTCCGTGATTGATGAGAATCTTACGGATGTTCATCTTAATATCCTTGCGTCCGCGGGCAATTAAGACGATACCGTAGGACCAGACGCAGAGATTGAACGCAAAGCAGTAGAACGCGCCCCAGAAGGTACCGATATCGCCGAACAGCTTGCCGAGGATCGGCAGACCGATGAAGCCTGCATTGACAAAGATGATGCCGAACTCCGTGACCTTGCGCTCCGCCGGGTCCTTCTGGTATTTCGCGGTAAAGAATGCGAATACTGCAAGGATGAGGTGGGAGAGCAGGGCAAGGGCGAGGGTCAGAAGTCCCGTTTTCAGGTTGTCCCCCGAATACTCCACATTGGAGAGAGCATTGAACAGCATGAAAGGCTGGGCGACGTTGACGGTCAGGGATGAGAGCTTCTTTGACATGGCGGCATCGAGGATTCCGATTTTGGAGGAATAATAGCCGATGCATATAAGAAGCAGCAGCGTTGTGACCGCCTGAGCGGTAGTGAAGAAGGATACGGTCATATCAGTCGTCCGCTTCGCAGAGGTATGCGCGGATGAGCTCGAAGGTGTTCTTCACGCCGTCGATGTGGCTGCGCTCATATCCGTGGGAGGCGTAAACACCGGCGCCGATGAGGGCATGGCGGAGGTCATATTCTCTGACGGAAACGGAGCAGTCGGAAGAATAGAGGGGATAAATATCCACAGCATAGCCGAGGTTGTGCTTCTTTGCCTTCTTGACGAGCTGGCAGTTGATCTCATAATTATAAGGACCGGAGCCGTCGGAGGCACAGATGGAAACCATCTGCTCGGTACATTCGAGACCGTCGCCGACACAGCCCATATCCACACCGAAGATCTCCGTGACGCCCTTGGGGCAGATGCCGCCGGCACCGTGACCGACTTCCTCATAAACGGTGAAGTGCATGTAGATGGGACGGAGGGTCTTTTCACCGCTGTCGGCCAGATGCTTTGCAAAGCCCAGCAGGATGGCGGCGGAGAGCTTGTCGTCGAGATAACGGCTCTTGATGTAGCCGGAGGGAGTGATGACGGTTCTGGGGTCGACGCAGACATAGCAGCCGTTCTCGATGCCGAGGGCCTTGGTCTCTGCGGCGTTGTTTACGATCTCATCGAGGACGACCTCGACATTGTCCCAGTTGCGGGCTGCGGAGATCGCATTGCCGTTGACATGGAGGGATGCGTCGCAGAACTGGAGGTTGCCTTCGTAATACTTGCCGTCGCGGGTATAGACGCGGACGAGCTCAGTTTCGGTGTTGTTTGCGTTGAGACCGCCCATGGGACGAACCTTCAGACGGCCGTTGCCCTTGACCTCCTTGACCATGGCACCGAGGGTGTCAATATGAGCGGACAGGAGGACGCCGTTTTCGGGGTCTGCGTCTTCTGCAGCAAACTTCGTGAGGTCGGCAAGGACGCCGCCCTTTGCGGTCTTATGAGCGGGGATGCCCAGCTTTGTAAAAGCCTCGCAGAGGTACTCTGCTACTTTTGCCGTGAAGCCCGTGGGGCTGTCGATGGCAAGGATGTTTTTCAGCTCTTCAAGCGTATAATCAAGAATGTTCTGTTCCATTTCGGGATACCAGCCTTTCGTTTTTGTTTGTGTTAAGTATAGCACAAACCGGGGAAAATGTAAAGGGCAGAACCGCAACATTTTCCGCTACGCAGTTCTGCCCTTGAAAAATAAACCCTCCGAACAGCATAAACAAGGATAGGAAGTCCCGCGAAGCCTGCAAGGGCGACCGCAAAGCCCTTGCCGGTCACCCCACCGAGCCGGGGAACAACCAGAATCAAGCCGAGGGCAGTGACACAGCGGAACTGTAACATTTCCCCCTTTCCCCGCCCTGTGAAGAATTGCAGTACTTGACAAATACAAGTGAGAATGTTATAATAACTTGTACAGCCATCAAATTATGATAATTCTTGATAAAGGATGAAAAATTATGCTGAAAACACGGGAATATAAAGCAGACCTCTGTGTGGTCGGCGGCGGTCTTGCCGGTATGTGTGCGGCGATCGCGGCAGCAAGAGGCGGCGCAAAGGTCGTTCTGATGCAGGAACGGCCGGTGCTGGGCGGCAATGCCTCCGGAGAGATCCGGATGTGGGTCTGCGGCGCACAGGGCAAAAACGTCAGAGAGACCGGTATCATGGAAGAGATCGCGCTGGAGAACCTGCGCAGAAATCCGAATAAGAACTATCCGATCTGGGATTCCATTCTGTGGGATATCGTTGTCAAGGAACCGAATATCACGCTGCTTCTGAACTGCTCCTGCATGGAAGCATCCATGAAAGCGGACAATGCCATCGGCAGCGTCACAGGCTGGCAGATGACGACCCAGTGCTTCTGCCGTGTCACTGCGGATCTCTTTGCCGACTGCTCCGGCGACAGTATCCTTGCGCCTCTGACCGGCGCACACTGCCGCATCGGACGGGAAGCTGCTTCCGAATTCGGCGAGGATGTCAGTACCAAGGTCGAAGACAAGAAGACCATGGGCAACTCCTGTCTGATCCAGGCCCACAAGGGCACAACACCTGTCAAGTTTACGGCTCCCGATTTTGCGAAGAAGCTGACCGAAGAAGACGTGCGCTACCGCCGTCCTCACATGGAAAATACCTACGAAAACTACTGGTATCTGGAGCTGGGCGGTGACCGCGACTCCATCGGGGACTGCGAAGTCGTCCGTGATGAGCTGGTCGCGCTGGCTTATGGTATGTGGGACTACATCAAAAATTCCGGCAAATACCCGGATGCGGATCTCTGGGAGCTGGACTTCCTCGGTTTTCTGCCGGGCAAGCGGGAATCCCGCCGTATGATGGGCGAATATTTAATGACCCAGAACGATATCACCTCCGACCGTGCGTTTGAGGACGTTGTCGCCTACGGCGGCTGGCCGCTGGACGATCACGATCCCGCAGGCTTTTACTATGACGGTCATCCGAATACCTCCTACAACACTCCTGCTCCTTACGCCATCCCCTACCGGACGCTGTATTCCGAGAACATTGAAAACCTGTTCTTTGCGGGACGGAATATCTCCATGACCCATGCGGCTATGTCTTCCACCCGTGTTATGGCGACCTGTGCGGTCTGCGGTCAGGCGGTCGGTACGGCTGCTGCTGTGGCGGTGAAGTACGGTGCGACGCCGCACGGCGTCTATGCGGAGCATCTTTCCGAACTGCAGGATATGCTGCTCTGGAATGACTGTCTGCTGCCCCACCATCCGAGAACGCCCGCTGCGCTGACGAAAAATGCCGAGCTTACCTGCTCCGGTGTCACGGAAGGTCTTGAAAATCTCCGGGACGGCAACGACCGTGAAAACGTCTTTGTCTGCGGCAAGGGGGACGTGATCGAGTACCGTTTTGCAAAGCCGGAAAAGGTAAACGAAGTGCGCATCATTTTTGACTCCGACCTTGACAGAACGACCCTGCCGGGCGACTTCTGTGAACGTCAGCACGCGATGCGCTGCAACCTGCTGCCGGATTCTCCCGTGATGCACCTGCCCACCACCCTCTGCAGCGCTTACCGCTGTGAGGCTGTGCTGGAAGACGGCTCTGTCTGCACCCTTGCCGATGTGACGGACAACAGCCAGAGACTGATTCTGATCCCGGGCTGTGAAGCGCATGTTACGGCACTGCGCCTGACCATGACCGAGGCAAACTGCGGCGGAGAAGAAATGCGTCTGTTTGCATTTGAAGCGGAATAAAACAAAAAATGATATAAAGATGAGGTAAACGAACATGACAAACAATTTCAAGCGTACCTGTGTGCTGCTCCTGCTTGCCTGTGCATCCGCATCCTGTGTGATGACCGCCTGCGGCGACAGCGGAAACACGCCCGCCGTGACCGGTGCGGCTCCCTCCGGAAACAACACTCAGGCTGTGACCGAAGCCGTTACCGAGGCTGCTCCCCTTTATGATGACAAGCTGCCGGAAACCGATATGGGCGGCTTCTAGCTGACCTTCCTCAACTACACGGACAGCGCCATCAACTGGGCTCTGAAAGATATCAACCGTGAAAGCGAAAACGGCGATCAGGTCAACGACGCCATCTATCAGCGCAACCGCCGCATCGAGGAACGCTTCAATGCACAGATCGGCGAAATCTACACGGACAACCGCGATACCGGCGTTTTCCGCAGTACCGTTATGGCCGGTGACACGGATTTCGATCTGGCTGAAATCTACGACGAGCTTCTGAACGGCGTTCACACCTCCGGCGTTCTGGAAACATGGGATATCATGCCTCACATTGATCTGAGCCGTGAATGGTGGAATCAGGACGCAAACGTCATGTTCCGTATCGGCGATCAGCAGTATGCGGCAGTGGGTGACTTCAACCTCTCCATGTACTCCAAGAGCTATCTCTACTTCGTCAACAAGGACCTCTACAAGTCCATCGGCTTTGACGACAATCTGTATGAACTCGTCAAGAGCGGCAAGTGGACCAAGGACAAGCTTCTTGAAATTGCCAAGCAGGGTGCAAAGGACATCGACGGTGACGGCAAGATGGGCGACGACGACCAGTACGGTCTTGCAGAGACCACCAAGATCCATTATCAGATGCTGATCACGGGTGCCGGCTATAAGTTCGTCGACATCGGCAAGGACGGTATGCCGTATTTTGCGGTTCCCGGCAACGAAAAGATGCTCTCCATGATGCAGGAGCTTCTGGGCGATCATGCGGACACCAGCTGGTACTACCGTGAGAGCACGCCGATGGGCGGTGTTCCGGATGCGATCTGGGAGAAGGGCCGCACGCTGTTCGTTTCCTCCACCATGTGGAACACGGAAAAATACCGTGACTACAACTTCGATATCGGTATGATTCCCGCACCGAAGTATGACGAAGCACAGGATCGTTACTACTCCATCACCATCGGCGGTATGGTTACGGTCATTCCGAAGTCCATCCGTCTGGATTCTTTGGATAATATCGGTATCCTTCTGGAAGCGCTGGCTGCGGATTCTCATTATAACACCCTGCCGGTCTACAAGGAAGTGACGCTGCAGTCCAAGTACGCAAGAGACGAAGGTTCTGCGGAGATGGTCGATATCATTTTCAGCAGTCAGGTTTATGACCTTGGTGTCACCATCTGGACCAATGTCCGTTCCACCTACATGGAAGGCGTCTTCCACAAGCTGAACGATACGCTGGTCTCCAAGACCGAATCTCTCTCCAAGTCCATCGAAAAGTCCATTCAGAAGACCATCGACGCACTGGAAAAGTAATTCTTATTTCCAATCATCTGATAAAGGGTATCCCGGAGTACATCCGGGGTACTTTTTTTGTTGGCACAACAGCGCTGATCGGCATATTGTGGTAGAGGGCGGCGGAGACGCCGCTTCAAAAGAACACAGAACAAAACGAAGGGACGAATTTGATTGAACTATCAGAATATGGATCATCATCCGGGCAGGGACTATACGGAGCATTGTCCGAAGAAACCCATCCCGTATATGCCGGAACATCCGGTCCTTGCCATGGCCTATGTGCCGATGCAGGAGCTGGGAGCCATGTATCCGCCGTGGGAAGCTCTGAAGCGGGGAACATTGTTCTCCGATCTTGATCTTCCGTTTGAAGGCGAGACGATCGGGGGAGGGTACTGCCATGACTGAAAAGAATTCCGGCTATGCGATCCCCTTTGCCATGTGGGATCTGCGGCTCTATCTTGACACGCATCCGTGGGATCTGCGTGCGATTCAGGCCTACCGTCAGTTATATGCCCAGGCGGGCGGGGGCGAAAACTATGCCGCTGTGCCCGGTGTGACGCCGCTCAACGGCGGAGAAGCCGAAAACGATGCCTCCTGCGATCGCCGCTGGCATTGGGTCGACGGTCCCTGGCCCTGGGAATACGACAGCAAAGGAGGGGACTGAACAATGTGGAATTATCAGAAGAAGTTACAGTTCCCGGTTCACATCTGTAAACCCGACCCCCATCTGGCAAAGATCATCATCACCCAGTACGGTGGTCCCGATGGGGAACTGGGAGCGTCACTGCGCTATCTCAGCCAACGGTTTGCCATGCCTTATGATACCGTCAGGGGGGCGTTGACGGATATCGGTAAAGCGCTGACGCTAAGTGACACCGGAGCCGAAAACCCTTGATTTTCCTCACTTTTTTGAGTATCGTTTTCTGCCGATACTGCGGTGTCGGAAAGTGACACCTCTGTTTTCTTACGGAAATCGTGCAGTTTTCCGAGAACGAACACCCACTTGTGGGGCAGCAGATTCAGCCGAAGCTCCACGCGGTCATCCCTGAAAACCGTCATGTGATCGAGGATGTTCTTGAAAAAAACTTCGCTTCCCGTTTCACCGCGGACAATCGCGGTGACCTCTTTGCGGATATCACCTGCGAGCTGCGCCGTGTCATAGCGCAGGTTTTCTTTTTGCCGGATCGCCTGCAGGCGGCTTTGCAGATCGGCAAGCTGCCCATCGTATTTTTCGTTCATGAGTCTCATTTCCTCCTTTGTGACCGTCTGGGAAAAGAACGCATCCAGAACGGCCTCTTTCTTTTTTGTGATCTGCTCCATCTTATACTGGAGCTGCTCTTCGGTCTCGGTGCTTCCGGTTTCACCGAGCTGAATGGCCTCCATTGCCAGTGTCGTCACGTTCTTGATGATCCAGTCGGTGTCCATCTGCAGGCTCTGAACGCTCTTTTTCAGAATCTCCATGGCAACATCATCACGGATCATTCTGCCGATATCACAGCCGATCAGATTGCCGTTTTCATCCGTCCGCCCGGCGTATTTGTCTGTTGCCACAAGGCAGCCCCACTTCCGATATTTGGTGCCGTTCTTTAACCGCTTATAACGGGAAACGAAGCTGGCTCCGCATTCGCCGCACTTGATCTTGCCGGAGAAGACGTAACGGTTGGAGTGACCGGCTCCCAACTCACCGTGGTAGTTCCGCTTTTTCAGCTCTGCCTGCACGATGTTCCATAGTTCCCGGTCAATGATCGGTTCGTGGTGATCAGTGAGACAGACCATTTCCTCCTCGCCGTGGTTGTACTTCTTGGCGTGAGATAAGTAATCCGGCGTGAAGGTCTTTTTCTGCGTAAGATCGCCAACATACTTTTCGTTTCTCAGAATCTTGATGATGTGGCTGTTCGACCATCTTGTGTTGCCGTTGTAGGTCTTGTAGCCGGCGTCCTGCAGTTCATGCGCGATGATCGTGGTGCCTTTCTTTTCTACGCCGTATTTGTGAAAGATCAGACGGACGATTTCGGCTCCTTCGGGATTGATCGTCATTTTGCCGTCTTTGACATCGTAGCCGAGCATGGATGTACCGAATACTACACCGCGCTCCATCTGGCGGGTCTGCCCCCATTTCACGCGGGAGGAGGTCTTGCGGCTCTCCTCCTGTGCGATACTGCCCATGATAGAGAGGCGCAGCTCCGCATCCGGTTC
>JAKSPR010000061.1 GCA_024404655.1 Clostridia bacterium
CTCCCAACACACAGGATCACGACAGCTATATGGCCTATTTCGGCGAAACACGGCGGCTTTTTGAAGAGCTCTGCGAGGAAAAGCTTGCAGGAAAGGACTTTGAACCGGTTCTTTCCATGGGCATGAGCGGTTCTTACCGTGAGGCGATCCTCTGTGGCTCCGACATCGTCCGCGTCGGTTCCGGCATCTTTGGCGCCCGCATTTATCCGACACAAACCGCCGATAAAATGTAAACATTTTGTTAATTCGTTCATTTTTGGCGAATTATGGGGTGTATTTTTCCCGGATGTGTGCTATAATTATTCTAATATTCGCAACGAACGAATTTTACGCGCCACATCAACACGCATTACATAAAGTTATATGATTTTTGGAGGTACATCATGGGAATTTTTGATAAAATCAAGAGCGTAGTCAACAACGACGATCTCGATTACAACGAATACGACGGCGACCTTTTCGGTGATGATGCGCCGGTTCAGGACGATCCCAACGCCCCTATGCAGGGTTATGATAATAATGACGCATTTGCTTTTGATCCCCAGCCCCAGCAGCAGGCTCCCGTTCAGCCCGCAAGAACCGCAGTAAGAAATCAGAATGAAGGTTCTCCGCTGGAACTGAAGGTCGTCAAGCCCGACCGTTATGAAAACGTCAATCAGATCGCAGATCATCTGCTCAACAGAAGAACCGTCGTCCTCAACCTGGAGGGCACCAACAAGGAGACCGCGCGCCGTCTGATCGACTTCTTGAGCGGTGTTGCTTATTCCATTGACGGTCAGCTCAAGCGTGTTGCCAACAACACCTTTGTCATCACGCCTCACAATGTTGATGTCTCCGGTGATCAGCTCCGCGGTCCGCAGCCTGTTCAGCAGCCTGCTCCCGCTGACGATCTCTACACCGAGATCTGATGAATCCCACCTTCCCCGAAGACCGGTCATAACCGTATGTCCACCTTCACTTTTCTTCTGACCAATACGGTCGTCGTCTTTCTGGGCGCACTGCAGATGCTGATGTTTGTCCGTGCGATCCTTTCCTGGCTGCCGATTGATGATGACAGTCCCCTGTTTGCCGTCATCTATCACATCACGGAAATCGTCATCGCCCCCGTCCGGGCCATTCTGGAACGGTCGGAAGCACTGGCATCCCTGCCCATTGATATGTCTTTTTTTGTGACATTCATGCTGCTGTCGTTCATTCAGTCGATTCTGATGGTTTAACTTATGGCTGTGAATATTCCGATCCCTCAAGACCTCACCGATGATGAACAGCTGCTGCTTGCCCGCATGGGTGAGTTGTGCGGTCGTGCAGAGGGAGGCGCCATCGCCTGCTCCACAGGTTTTCTGAACCTCGGTGAGCAGTTTCTCTGCCGCAGTTTTCTGCACAGCAGAGGAAAAAAAGAAAACAGAGATTTCATGTTCTTCGGCGGATATCCTTATGCGGAGCGCACACTGTGCTTCTGCTTCCCTGAATATTTGCCCGAGAGCTACGAATATGATCCGACGTGTGATATTGCCGCCGCACTGCGGGGTGACTGCGCAAACGAGGATACCCTGCGTGCCGTCTCCATTTCCGGCTCCGGTTATAAGGTCCTGTCTCACAGGGATTATCTCGGTTCTTTACTCGCCCTCGGCATTGAGCGGCACACCCTCGGCGACATCGCCGTCACCGATGACCATCATGCTGTCCTCATCGCCCGCAGCAGTATCTGTGATTTTCTCATCAATACGCTGGAGCGGGTCGGCTCCGATAAGGTCCGGCTGAAAGCCGTATCTATGGAAGAGCTGTGGGCTCTGCCCGACACCCGCCGCTATGAATCCATTTCCGATACCATTGCAAGCCCCAGACTGGATGCCATCGTCGCCGCCTGTGCCAATCTCGCACGGGACAAGGCTAAGCAAACAGTTTCCTCCGGTCTTGTGGAGCTCAATTTCCGACCGAACACAGCGCCTGATACCGAAGTACCGGAGGGTGCTTATATTTCCGTGCGCGGTGTCGGCCGCTTTCTTTATGAGGGCATCGACGGCACGTCCAAAAAGGGACGGCTCAGGATGCACGCAAAAAAACTGATCTGATTTTTCCGATTCTATCTGATTTTATCTTTGGGAGGTTCCACGGATGATTCCGCCGCATGAACTGAAAAATAAAGAATTTACCCGCGTCATGCGCGGCTATTCGATCCCCGAGGTCGATGAATATATCAGCTTTGTGATGGAAAAGTACACAGAGCTTTACCGCGAAAACGACGCTCTGGAGCGCAAGCTCCAGTCCGCAATGGATTCTCTGGAAGCGATGCACGCCGAAGAAGAGTCCATCCGCACCGCCCTCATCAATGCACAGAAGGCGGGTAAAAAGATCGTTGCGGACGCCTCCGACCGCGCCGATAAGATCATGAAGTCCACCAAGTCCGACTGTCTGCGTGTCCTCGCGGAATTCCGCGATAAGGCAGCCGCGGAACGCAAGACGCTCACCGAGCTGAAAGCTTCCGTCGCCGCGCTCAAAGAGGAACTCTTTGTCAAATATCAGCAGCACATCGAGTATATCGAGCAGCTGACCCCCAACACCGCCGCGGAAGTCGCCGCGATGCAGGCCACCGACAATGAGACCTATGCGCAGAGAATTTCCGACAGCATTGAACAGCTGATCCGTGAAGATTTTGATTTCGAGCTGCATGACGCCCCCAAGAAGCCCAAGGAGGACGCTGCAGGCGATACGCAGGTTTTTGCAAAGGTTGATGCAGAGCATGTCCCCGAGGTCCATCATGTTTCCCTTGACCGTGAAAAGGTCCTCACATCGGATCCTGCCATGGCACCGAAGGACGCAGACCCCGTGGATGCGTTGTTCACCGACGATGATGACACCATCGTTGTCACCGATGAGGATCTGAAAAAGCTCTGATTTCCGAAACCCGCGCGATCAAGATATCCGAAGATCAGACCCACAGTATTTGAAAGGAACGGAAGCATCTGCGTGTATTTCACAGCGGATGCTTCTTTTTGGTATAAGCTATGTCAAACAATAATAAAGCCCACAGAGGCCTCCTCTGGACGCTTGTCATCCTCGGCGTGATTGTCATCGACCAGGTGACCAAACTCCTCGCCGTGAAGTTCTTGAAGCCCGTGGATACCGTCCCGATCATAAGAGACGTTCTGCACCTTACCTATGTCACCAACCCCGGTGCGGCATTCGGCATGCTCAAAAACAACCGCTGGGTCTTTCTTGTGGTTTCCACCGTTGCCATCGTGCTTCTGGGATACTACCTCTATACGAAGAAAAACGGTCATCCGCTGCTCTGTACCGCCCTTGCATTCATCGTCGGCGGCGGCATCGGCAATATGATCGACAGAACCCTGCTCGGCTATGTTGTGGACTTCGTCGATTTCCGCCTCATCAATTTTGCGGTTTTCAACGGTGCGGACTCCTTTGTCTGCGTCGGCTGTGCCATGATGTTCCTCTGGGTCTTCCTTTACGCGGACAAGGAGGAAGAAAAGCCGAAGGTTTCCGCATCTGCTCCGGTCGAGGACGATCATGACGCTGACGGTAACTGAGGAAAACGCAGGCGTCCGCATCGACGTCTACATCGCCCAGACCACAGAACTGACCCGCTCCGCCGCCCAGAAGCTGATTGCCTCCGACGATGAAGCGGTCTCCGTCAACGGCATGTCCGTTCCGAAGAATTATAAAGTCAGATCAGGCGATGTCATTGACGTGGAGATCCCCGCTCCCATCCCGCTGGAAGTCCAGCCGGAGAACATCCCCCTGGATATCGTCTATGAAGATGAGGACGTGATCCTCGTCAACAAGCCCAAGGGCATGGTCGTTCATCCCGCCCCCGGTCACTATACGGGAACCCTTGTCAGCGCACTGCTCTGGCACTGCGGAGATTCCCTGTCCGGCATCAACGGCGTCATCCGTCCCGGTATCGTCCACCGCATCGACCGTGATACCTCCGGTGTACTTATGATCGCCAAGAACGACGCCGCCCATGTCTCCCTTGCCGCCCAGATCAAGGAGCACAGTGTCACCCGCGTCTATCACGCCGTGGTGCTGGGCAATATGAAAAACGACACGGGCACCATAGATGCTCCCCTTGCCCGCCACCCCGTGGACCGCAAAAAAATGGCGGTCTCCCATGCTCCCGGCGCGCGCCGCGCCGTTACCCACTATGAAGTGTTGGAGCGCTTCGGCGCTTGCACCTACTGCCGTTTCCGTCTGGAAACCGGACGCACCCACCAGATCCGTGTCCACATGGCATCCATCGGACACCCGCTGCTGGGCGATCCCGTCTACGGCAGCAATAAAACCGCATTTGAGCAGCGCAATGCCGACCTCCTCATGGGCCAGTGCCTGCACGCAAAAATACTCGGCTTCGTCCACCCGCGGACAGGACAGTATATGGAATTCGAGACCCCGCTGCCAAAGGAATTTGAAGCGATTCTTGAAAAACTCCGCGCATCCGCAAAATGAGACGCCGCCCATCATATCCAATACGAAAGGAATGTCAATACTATGAAATCCATGCTTGAACTTCTTGAAAACGACAGCACCCTGACCCCCGAACAGCTGGCGGTCATGATCGGCGGAAACGCCGAGGAAATCAAGGCCCTCATCCGTCAGTACGAAAAGGATGGCGTCATCGTCGGTTATAAGACCCTCATCGACTGGGACAAGACCGACCGCACCATGGTCTCCGCTCTGATCGAGCTGAAAGTCGAACCCCAGATCGACCGCGGTTTTGATGAGATCGCAGAGCGCATCTGCAACTATCCCGAGGTCGAGAGCGTCTTCCTCATGTCCGGCGGTTTTGACATCGCTGTCATGATTGAAGGCAAGACCCTGCGCGAGGTCGCATTCTTCGTCGCAGAAAAACTCTCCGTCATGGAAGGCATCACCGGTACCGCGACCCACTTCGTTCTGCGCAAATACAAAGACAAGAACACCATCTACCGCCGCAAAGAGATCGACGAGCGGGAAGATTTCGGAAACTGATCCTGCAGGTATAAAGGGTACCGATTATGATTGATTACACAAAAATCCTGTCCTCCCGCGTCCGGGAAGTCAAACCCTCCGGCATCCGGAAATTCTTTGATCTTCTGAACACCGTGGAAGGCGTCACCGCACTCACCGTCGGACAGCCGGACTTTGTCACACCGTGGCACATCCGTGAGGCCGGCATCCGTTCTCTGGAACACGGAAAAACCTACTATACCGCCAATTCCGGTCTGGCAGAGCTCCGTTCCGAGATCGCAAACTATCTTGAACGCCGCTTCTCCCTGACCTACGACCCATCAAATGAGATCATCGTCACCGTCGGCGGCTCTGAGGCCATTGATATCGCCATCCGCACCTTTGTGGAGACAGGCGATGAAGTCATCGTCCCCACCCCCTCTTTCGTCTGCTATGATCCGCTGGCCTCCTTAGCCGGTGCAAACGTGGTCACCATCCCGACCCTCGAAAAGGACCGGTTCCGCCTGACCGCCGACGCGCTCCGCGCGGCCATCACGGAAAAGACGAAGTTGCTGATTCTCCCCTTCCCCAACAACCCCACCGGCGCTATTATGGAGCGGGAGGATCTGGAAGCCATCGCCGAGGTGCTCCGCGGCACCGATATCATGGTGCTTTCCGATGAAATCTATGCCGAGATGACCTACGGCGGCAAGCATCACATCTCCTTCGCTTCCATCCCGGATATGCGGGAGCGCACCGTCGTCATCAACGGCTTCTCCAAGGCTTATGCCATGACCGGCTGGCGTATGGGCTATGTCTGTGCCCCCCATGAGGTCATTGCCCAGATGTATAAAATTCACCAGTACGGCATCATGTGTGCCCCCACCACCAGCCAGTTTGCGGCAACCGAGGCTGTCCGCAACGGCGATGAGGATATTGCCTATATGACCGCCGAGTATAACCGCCGCCGCACCCTGATCGTACAGGGTCTGCGCGCATTGGGTCTGGAATGTTTTGAGCCGGAAGGCGCGTTCTACGTCTTCCCAAACATCGGTAAATACGGCCTGTCCTCCGAGGAATTCTGCGAGCGTCTTCTGTATGAACATAAGGTCGCCATCGTCCCCGGTACCGCCTTCGGCGCCTGCGGCGAGGGCTACGCCCGCATCTCCTACGCTTACTCCGTCCGCCATATCCTTGAAGCGCTGGAAAAGATTTCCGACTTCATCGAGGTTCTGAAAAAAGAGGGACGCGGCCCCAAGGATATCATTCTGTAATGTTCCGAAAGGAGGATTCCCATGGACACAAACGTCTCCTTTTCTCCGGAAGCTCCCGTCTTTGTCGCCCGTCTTGACGACTACGATCAGGATCGGATGGACAAAGCCGTCCTTGATGCCCTGTCCGCCGTCGGCGTGACACGGGAACAGCTTGCGGGCAAACGTGTTGCCGTCAAACCCAATCTTGTCATGAAGAAGGATTGCGATGCGGCGGTCACCACCCACCCAGCTCTGCTCCGCGCGCTGCTCTCGTTCCTTGATACCTGTGATTGTGCTGATGTGGTCATCGCGGAAAGCTCCGGCGGACCCTATACCGAGAGCGCGCTGAAAAGCACCTACCGTGTCTGCGGCATCGAAGCGGCAGCAGAAGGACACCGGGCGCATCTGAATTACGACGTTTCCTCGGAAACCGTTTCCGCCCCCGACGGGAAGACCTCCAAAAATTTTGAGATCATCACCCCCATTGCAAAGGCCGATGTGATCTTCAATCTTTCCAAGCTGAAAAGCCATTCCCTGACCCGCATGAGCGGCGCCGTCAAGAATACCTTCGGCACCATTCCGGGTCTGACCAAATTTGAATTTCACGCGAGATTTTCCGATTATGCGGACTTCAACAGCATGATCGTTGACCTGTCGTCCCTGCTTCACCGCCGTGCGCTGACCGTGGACTTCTGCGACGCCGTTGTCGGCATGGAAGGTAACGGCCCCACGGGAGGCACGCCCCGGAAGATCGGCGCGCTGCTCTGCTCCCGCAATCCCTTCTGCCTTGACCGCATCGGAGAAGCACTGCTCGCCTGCCCGCATGAAGTTCCCATGGTCGTGGAAGCGGAAAAACGCGGCTTCTGCCCAGCATCCGCCGATGAGATAAAAACAACAGGTGATGACTGGCACCCCCTCATCGTCTCCGACTTTGCCGCCCCCGATACGGCGAGAAAGCACCGCAATGCCCTCCAGTGGCTCCCGACGCTCTTCGGCGGCTCTTTGTACCGCTGGTTCCGTCCGCGCCCCAAAATCCGCAAAAAGACCTGTATCGGCTGCGGCGAATGTGTCCGCTCCTGCCCAGTCCATACCATCACGCTGGAAAAGCGAAAGGACGGAAAGAAGCAAGCGCTCATCCATCCCGGCCCCTGCATCCGCTGTTTCTGCTGTCAGGAACTCTGCCCTATCCACAGCGTGGATATCGTCAAAAATCCGATTCTTGCTATCCTTGCGGGACTGCGCAGATAATCTGCCGTCCCGCTTCTGTCATAAAGAGGACCTCCTATGAAAAGCATCACGATCAAAGCCTACGCGAAAATCAATCTGTTCCTCGCCGTCACCGGCAGAGAGACCAACGGCTATCACGCCGTAGAAACCGTCATGCAGGCCGTGGATTTATACGATCCCGTCATGGTCGCCATCGACGAAGATGAGCCGCTGCTCGGTCATATCTCCTTAACCTGCTCCGATCCCGCCCTTGCGTGCGACGAAAAAAACCTCGCATGGCGTGCTGCCGCTGCGTTTGAGACCCTGCACCCCGTCACCGGCTGCATCCGTCTCCACATTGAAAAACGCATCCCCATCGCCGGCGGTCTTGCCGGAGGCAGTACCGATGCAGCAGCCGTTCTCGTCGGGCTCAACACCCTCTGTGGGGAGCCGCTTGACCGTCCGGCACTGCTGACCCTTGCGGCCACCCTCGGCGCGGACGTGCCCTTCTGTGTTCTCGCTGACAGCGGCTCTTATGCCGCCCTCGGTCTCCACTACGGTGAGCAGATGGAAGTCCTCCCGCCGCTGCAGGCAGAGGATACTCTACTTCTTGTCTCTGTCGGAGAACCCGTCTCCACCCCCTGGGCTTATGGCGAGATCGACAGACAGAACCCGGATTCCCCCGGCTGCTCCGCCGATATCGCCGCCGCGCTCCGCAGCGCATCCCCCGCGGAGACCGTTCTTCCCATGCTGTATAACGGCTTTGAAGAGGCTGTCCTGCCAAGCCGCCCTCGTGCCGCTGCCGCCCTTGCCTTTATGAAAACCCACGGAGCCCGCGCCGCCATGATGTCCGGCAGCGGCCCCACCGTCGTCGGTATGTTCCCCGCCGTGAATGGCACTCCTTCCGATGCCGCCGCCCGCGCCGCCGCTATGCTGGAACTGGAGGGGGCAAGGGTTTATACTTGCAGACTGCTCCATTAAGCATAAAAAAACAACGCAGCTCCGTTTTTTCCGGAGCTGCGTTTTCCTTATGAATTCTTAATTACTGCTTGCCGAACTCGCCGCTCTTGACGCGCTCCATCAGATCGTGGATGCGCTCGACGGGATTCAGAAGGCCGCTGGTGGTATCATCGCGGTTGATGGTGTCAATGATGAGGTAAACATACTTGCTCATGTTGACTTCGCAGTACCACTCACGCTTGAGCAGTTCTTCCGTTCTGTAAACCAGGTTGGTGGTGTAGATGCGGTCGAACATGCCTTCTGCATAGTACTTATCGAACTTGTCAAGACCTGCAGTGAACAGACCGAAGGTAGCGAAGACGAAGATCTTCGCAGCACCCTTGGCTTTCAGCTGCTTGCAGAGATCAAAGACGGAGTCGCCGGAGGCGATCATATCGTCAACAACGATGACACTCTTGCCTTCCACGGAGTTGCCGAGGTATTCATGAGCGACGATCGGGTTCTTGCCGTTGACGACGGTGGTGTAGTCTCTGCGCTTATAGAACATACCGAGGTCGATATTGAGGACGGAGGAATAGTACATGCAGCGCTCCAGCGCACCTTCATCGGGCGCAATGATCATGGTGTCGCCGTGCAGGATATCGACATCCTGTTCCTTCTTGATGAAGGCCTTGATCATCTGGTAGGTCGGACGGATGGAGTCAAAGCCTGCCAGCGGGATCGCATTGTGGATACGCTCGTCATGAGCATCGAAGGTGATGATGTTGGTGACACCCATGTTGACCAGCTCCTGCAGAGCCATTGCGCAGTCGAGAGACTCGCGGGCCTTTCTCTTGTGCTGTCTGCCTTCATAGAGCATCGGCATAATGACGGTAATACGCTTTGCCTTACCGCTGATTGCACCGATGACACGCTTCAGATCTGCAAAGTGATCATCGGGAGACATCGGATGCTCGACACCGTACATGGTGTAGGTCTCACCGGAGTCGAAGCCGTCAGAAATGATGAAAACATCGTGGCCGCGCATGGAGGTATGAAGCATACCCTTGCCTTCGCCGGAAGTGAAACGGATGCAGTCCGCATTCACGATGTAGTTTTCGTTCTCTTCACCGGGGCGGTTCTGGTGCATATAGTAGTTGACCATGTCAACAAACTTTTCGCAGCCTCTCATACCGATGATACTGAGCTTGCCATAATACTTGGAATCCATGTTAATCCTCCGTTTTGGTGGTTTTGAAGTGTCCCCCGACACGGAAAACACTCCGCTTATGATATATATTATTGTACTATGTTTCAGAAAAAAAATCAAGGTCAAAACACGACGAAAAGCGATTTTATTTCCAAAAAAATTCGGGCAATTTCATATAGAAAAAGGACCGGACTGTCATCGACAAACGTCTGACAGTCCGGATGATTCTTTTATCGGATCAGATTATCCTTTGCAAACTCGGAGTAGATGGCTCTCATGGCGACCTCGAAGTCTTCCTCACCGACACCGATGACGATGTTCTTCTCGGAAGAACCCTGGTCGATCATGCGGATGTTGACATCTGCTTCCGCGATAGCCTTGAAGATACGGTACGCAGTACCCTTTGCCTTGACCATACCGCGGCCGACAACGGCGATCAGCGCAATGTTGTCATCGACGGAGACGCTGTCCGGCTCCACAGCCTGGCAGATCTCGTTGACGAGCATGTCGCGGATGCCTTCCAGATCGTGGTTGTTGAGGATCACGCACATGGTATCGATGCCGGAGGGCAGATGCTCAAAACAGATATTGTGATTCTCGAAGACCTGCAGCACGCGGCGGCCGAAGCCGACCTCGTCGTTCATCTTACCCTTTTCCAGGGTGATGGTGCAGAAGCCCTTCTTGCCGGCGATACCGGTGATAATTTCTTTGGATTCATAGTCCGGGTGCTTGGAATAGGGCACGATCATGGTGCCGGGAGCCTCCGGATCGTTGGTGTTGCGGATGTTGATCGGAATACCTGCAAAGCGGACCGGGAAGATCGCGTCTTCATGAAGCACCGTTGCACCCATGTAGGAGAGCTCGCGCAGCTCCTGATAGGTGATGACGCGGATGACCTTCGGAGAGGATACGATGCGGGGATCGGCCATGAGGAAACCGGAGACGTCGGTCCAGTTCTCATAGAGGTCCGCGTTGACCGCACGGGAAACAATAGAACCGGTGATATCGGAACCACCGCGGGAGAAGGTACGGATGGTATCATTGGGCATGGAGCCGTAGAAGCCCGGGACGACTGCATTTTCCAGATTGCGCAGCTTTGCGCCGAGGATGGTGTTGGTCAGCTTCTCATTGAAAGTACCGTCCTCATGGAAGAAGATGACAGACGCCGCATCAATGAAGGGGAAGCCGAGATATGCGGCCAGAATTTTACCGTTCAGGTATTCGCCGCGGCTGGCAGCGAAGTCTCTGCCCGCATGGCAGAGGAATGCATTCTTGATCTGGACAAAATCGGATTCCAGGGAGAAATCCAGTTTCAGCTCGGAAATGATGTCGTTGTATCTGGACTTGATCTTCTCAAATTCCTCGTCGATGTTCTCACCCTTGGAGGCGTGATCGTAGCAGCTGTAAAGAAGGTCGGTCACCTTGTCATCGCCGGAAAAGCGCTTACCGGGTGCAGAGGGGACAACGAAACGTCTTGCAGGGTCTTCCTTTATGATCGCGGCAACTTTCTGGAACTGCTTTGCGTCAGCCAGTGAACTGCCGCCGAATTTAACAACTTTGATATCCATAGCAGGCAATGCTCCTTCTGTCTGTATTTTATTGCGTAAAAAACGGTGTATTTTCTTTTATTATACGGGATTTTTGTTGTTTTGTCAAGGGATTTCGGAAAATTCATTTCATTCTGCTCGTATATTTTTGCAA
>JAKSPR010000062.1 GCA_024404655.1 Clostridia bacterium
TACTGATCCCCGCCGCAGCAGGCGGGGATTTTTTATCAAAACAGGATCATAGAACCGGGATTTCCGTTACTCCTTAAACATATCCCGTCCGAAATCAAAACCGAGCGTGTCAATAAAGTACGCATTAGTATCCGCAGTCAGGCCATTTTCATCAAAAACAGTCACACGGAAGTACCCGTCGGTCGGATCAACGCTGAAACGTACTTCTTCCGGGAAGTGTTTCCCGACCTCCTCTGCATAGACAGCCCGACAGCGTCTGCCGCTGCGGGTAATGACGATCTTTTTTGCCCCTTCGCACGCGATATGGATGGACTGATCATCCATGTCCGCCCAGAGTGCGTGAATCCGCGGTCCGCGGGAAGCATAGAAATCCCCGCGCAGCATGGCTTCGGTCACATCTTCATAGCAGAGGGACGGCGCTTTGATCATCGTGAAACCGCCGAAGGAATCCCAGTGCCGCGTTCCCGGTGCACGGTTGTGGTTATCATCTGCCGCGATACAGAAAAGCCGCTGCCCGGCGCGCAGCATATCATCGTAAATTTCGGGATTATACTCATCGTACCCGTCAACGGCACTGCTGTAGTTGAAAATTTCCATCGCGTGCATCCCTCTGTAGGTGCTGTAGCGCGCATGGTTTTCAAGTGACCACGTCGGATGATTATAGGTCGCAAAAAAACCGTTCTTCACGCCGGTGCGGATCATGCGGTTGATATCCCTTGTACAGTAGGCAGACGGGTGTGCCGCATAAGAACCATCCCCCGAAACAGACGCCGCATTCTGCAGCGGATGCAGTGTGCGGTCATGTCGGAGCGCAATGAAACAGATATCGCAGCAGCGGTCATGGAAGTCTTCCTGTCCCCTCTCATCTGCCGCATCCTCAACGCCGTTGAGTGCAAGAAAAGTATCGTCGGACAATTCGTTGTGGGTCACAAAATGATTATGATCGGTAAAGGCAAGAATCGAATACCCGTGGGACTGATAGAGTTCCTTCATCTCACCGGGTGTCAGCGATCCGTCCGACACCGTGGAATGGCTGTGCAGATTGGCTTTGTAAAAGGTACCCGATTCCGGAATCAGATCTTTTTTCATTGCAATGCACGTCTCCTTCTCTGTACTGTATTGTGAAATCAGAATGACCGTTCTCTGCCGAGATATCCCCCGCCCGGATGTTTTTTGACGCTTTGATTGGGTTTATACGGGAGGGGTTCCGTCACAAACTGCGGATGCTCATCCGGCGTAAAGATTAAGAAATCTCCCGCTTCGGTGGATATTTCTCCGTCAAACAGAACGCTCACCCCGTCCTTTGTAACGTATGTCGTCTCCCATGGCTTTTCAAGCACAAGCTTTCCGCCATAGACAGAACGGACCGCCGCCCACAGCGTGACCCCGTCCTTCCGCTCCGCAGAAACTTCAAAGCCGCCCGCCGCATGCAGCGTAAAGCGCGCGGATGCTCCGGGCTTCATGGCCGGGAACAGACGGATGATCCCCTCATGGCTCTGCAGCAGCGTTTCGTTGCGTGCACAGGCGATAACAGAGGAACATTCAAACCCAAAATGCCGGAACTCCCATCCCTCCCCCGGACGCTTTTCTTTTTCCAAAACGCCGTCATTCACAAGAGTAATGCTGTTGTGGGCAAACCGGTCCGTATAGGAAATCCCGTCATCATAATGACCGAATCCGTTATGGAACCATGCCCAGGCCGTGATCTGTTCCTGCACGATTCTGTCAGCTTCCCTGCCGAGCCCCAGCCGCGCGGCATAAACCGCAGACGGATCCCATCCGCAGCAAAGCGGAACGATCCGGACGGTATTGACAAGCGCGTCATAGACCGGCGTTCCTCTGTCTTTCAGTCCGATATCCCCGCAGGGGAACACCGGAGCTTTCGCTGCTGTCGGGAAGATACCGTCCATTTCGCCAAGACGAAGAGTTCTTCCGTGTTTTTCGCTGTATCCCGCCGTGACAACAGTCCGGGATGTGATCTTCTCGCCTTTGAACGGTGCCTGTGTCAGCGCCGTTTTTCCGTCAGTCGTCGTGATATAATTCCCGTCGGGTTCCTCTCCTGTGAGATAGGGCGCCATGTTCTCCGTCATATCCTGCCAGAGCGGTATCTCCGGCACCGTTTCCCCAAGAATTTCCAGCGCTTCCAGAGCGGCTTTCATGACGGCACGGGTACATGCGATCTCCGTCGTGCAGTCTCGGAGCAGAATCCAGCCCTCGTATGCCGTACCGCAGCGCGCGTGGTAAAGACCATCTTCCCCTTTGTCAAAGAGCGTCTGCATGAAGCGGGAGGCTGCAAGCAGCCAGGGAAGGGCTTTTTCCCGCAGAAAATCCCTGTCCTGCGTAAACCGGTACTGCCGCCAGAAATCCAGAGCGATCTCGGCTGCCGGCGTGTGATTGTTCAGTTCCGCAATCGAATTGTTGCCGCGGCGGTCGCAGACGTTGGAAACAAAGGCTCCGCCGTTTGTCACATGGTGATAGAGCTCCGCCGTCCGCTTCGCTTTGTCAAGAGAGCGGAAACGATAGTCAAGATAGGATCTGCAAAGTTCCGGATGCCCCGCCGCGTTGAGCGGCCAGTAAACCTCCTGCTGATTCCAGTGAAAATAGAAATTCCACGCCTGAAAATCGCGGGAATGTGCCCAGAGCCCGTCAATGAAACGTCCCGGATATGCCCCCCGCTGGGAGCAGTTGGCATAATAAAGATCCAGCGCCCAGAGATTGTCCCAGTAATCGTCATCCGTCTCCACATAGGAGCGGCTCCAGAATTCTTCCCATCCCTCCGCGGAAGAGCGGTACAGCGCATCAAATCCGGTTGCCTCAGCAGAGAGAAGCTGCGCATCGGCTGCCGTATACGCCTCATCCCGCGTTTGGTAAACCGGGGACGTGATCCCGGCAAAAATCGTATACTCGGTGCCTGATGGGAGCAGCCCCGAAACCCGGTGACTGTTCTCCCGCACGGGAACAAAAGCACCTCCCATCACAGAGGCCGCACAGGCAAAGATGCCGCACGGCAGCGTGTGACTTGCATACATCCTGTTTTCCGAAGTAAAGGTTTCCGTTCCGGCAAGGCCCGCCGCATATTCGTGAACCTGGAAATTGTACCAATGGGAGAACGTGCGGGAACCGTACCGCTCCAGTGAAAACCGGATATTCTGCTGCTCGGCAAGGTCCGCTTTCACCTTCATGCAGAGAACCCCCGGTTCGTTCTGATAGTCGTACCCGACAAAGGCCCGGATAGAAACCGTACCGAAGGGAGACACCGCATCAACGGATACCAGTCCATCCGCACGACTGAGCCGTGCTCTGAATTTTTCAAGATAACATTCATCAAAGGCCGGCTCACCGAAATCCAGAATCCGACGACGCCCGTGCCGCAGGGTCGTGGAATGTTCCTCTTCCTCCGTCTTCCAGTTGGCAAAGTCGTCAAGCGGTACATCGTCCCACAGATCACACTTGTTCATGACCATCACGAGTTTTTCTTTTTCGCAGAAGAACAAAACCCCGATATCCCCGTTTCCGATCGGGATACCGTAAAAGACGGGATCACTCATCGGCGCATCAAAGATCAGATCATGACGGCTGACGCGCGCCCCGGCGCCGCCTGCCCAGTTTCCCGTGGAAAAATCAAAATTGGTCGTCATGAAAAATCTCCTCTCATACCCCGGCCCCGTTATCATCACCGGAAGCAAACAATAAAGACAGCGAACGGATCAGATACTGCTCCGCCGCATGGCAGAGGGCTTCCTGCTCCGGCGAACGGCGGGAATCATTCGCCGGATAATCCGGACGGTTGACCTCAACAAAGCCGTGCAGTGCTGCCGGAAATTCTCTTGTCAGGACGGTGACACCGGCATCAATCAGCTTCTGCGCATAAGCACGCCCCTGATCCCGGAGCACATCATGTTCGCACAGGACAAATACCGCAGGAGCGGTATTTTTAAGAGAAGCCGCCTCCGCCAGCACCGGAGACGCTTCCCGGCGTGCAAAGTCACCGTCCGGGAACATGATATCCGTCAGTTCCGGATAGTGCTCCTTTGCCCATCTCATATCCGTACAGGGATAGCCGAGATACTGCGCGGCAACCGGAATCCCGGCATCCGCCAGCAGAACCGCAGAGGACGCCGCGATCTGCGCACCGGCGCTGAATCCGCCAACCGCGATTTTCTTTCTGTCCACAGAGAAGGATTCTGCATTGTCCCGGATGAAACGCACAACATCACAGACTTCCTCCGCGGCATACGGAAAGGGCTTCACCGGATGCTTCTGATAGTTGACGTTGAAGACATACGCATTCAGTTTTTCGGAAAGCAGCTTTGCAAAGGATTCCATCAGAACGGCATCGCCGCCGACCCATCCGCCGCCGTGCATATTCAGAATCGCCGGATGCGTTCCCTCCCCCTGCGGCCTGTGCAGACGTACTTCCACCGCAGTCTTTCCCGCCCGCGGGATATGATAAATATTCTCTTTTATGTAAGTCATGGTTTCCGTCATGCCGGTACCCCTTTCGTTATGCCATCGGGTGATATCGTTTACAGTTTCCACATGTCATCTTCCGTGATCCCGGCCCGCTCAGCGGCACGGCGGAGCAGCGCGTGCTTCCCCGTGAAAGCAGAAGCCGCATGGGCGTCCGAACCGAAATGGAAATGACATCCGCATGCCTTTGCAGCAGACAGCAGCCGCAGATAGGACGGAGACAGTCCTTCCCCGTCAAGCTGCGTTCCGCCGCGGTACAGACAGGCGTGAATCTCGATGCTGATGTTTTTCTTCGCCGCGAGCGTAAAACAATCGGCAAGCCGGCTGTCAGAAATACCGTCGACGATTTCCTGCTCCGCCGGGCTGCAGATCGGATAGAGCGGATGACAGATTCCCGTCGGCACGGGATAATCACAGCTGCAGGCATAATGGAAACGCTCGATCGTCAGCTCCCGCAGCTTATCCGGCGTCGAAAGATCATAATCCCGGTAATAGCCCCCCAGATTCAGAACGTGACTTGCCGCAAGCAGGATATAGTCAAACTGTCCTGCCATCTCTTTCGGCAAAGACGGTTCTCTGCCGTAAACGGTCTCGACCTCGCATCCAAGCAGAATTCTGCACCCGGTTTTCTTTTTCATGGCTTCCAGTTCTTCTTTTATTTTCAGAACACGCATAACCCCCGGATATTCGCTCTCCGCCCGCTCCTCTGCCGATACCGCGTCGGGATAATACAGATGATTGGAAAAACCGAGAACCCGGATATCCTCTTCTTCCACATAGGGCAGATATGTTTCCGGCACCGTCTCACGCGGCGCACAATAAGAATAGTTCGTATGGAGATGCAGATCGCCATACCATAAAGATCGGCTGTCAGACATTTTCAAAAAACTCCTTTTTCAAGTCAGAACGGTTCATAAATCCATGTTTCTTTAAGAAAATCATCGCTCCAGAATATCCGCGTTTTCGGCACGTTCCCCGAAGCGTATGGTTTTGATCTCATAGGGATCAAAACGGAACAGCCCGGTTGTACCTTTTCCGTCCAGCGTGACCCCGGCCTGTGCTTCACGGTCAGCGGTATTCTGCAGGCGGAGTATGATATCGCCGGATTGGTCCTCGGCGGATTTGATGACAGTCAGACGGACACAGCCGTCACCGTTTACCGCGGCAAAATGGGAGGACAACGGCATCGTGCCGTCATGGTTTGCTTCGTCGATGATAACAGAGGGGGACAGAAACGCATCCGCCAGATTCCAGAGTACCGCATCATCCGGCTGTTTTTGATAAGGAATCAGCTTCCAGCGTCCCTCATGGACGCCCTCACCGATGCCGGAATGAAGGTCTTGGGGATTCAGCGGCTCGATGCGCAGATCTCCCCAGACAGGACTGCGGACCGCGGTCATGGACAGCCGGACGACCCCGTCCCCCTGCTCTGCATCATAAGCAAAAAGACTATCCGAGATCAGTGCAAACCCGCTGCCGTCCGCCTGATCGGAAACGGTGATGAACGGCCCGACCGGCTTTTCTTTTCCGTCCGCAGGACGTTCCGTGATTCCGTAAGGCGAGGACGCCCTCACCCTGACATCCCCCATCACCGGCATTGCAAAGCGGAGCTTGCAGGTCTTCTGCATTTCCTGCCATACCAGCCGGAATCGTCCCTCAACTGCACCACAGTCCCGGTAAATGAAGATATCCTGATCAAGAACGGAAAGCCCGCAGAGATACCGCACCCGGATACGGGCACGCCATGTACCGCATTCAAGGATCCGGATACTGTCCGCACGGAACTGCTCTGCCGGACCGTAACCGGAAAAATTGAATGCCCAGACATCACTTTCATCAGACAGTACAACAGGAGCTGCACAGGCGGAAAGCAGAATCTTCCCTGTTTTCATGTCCATAACGGTGACCGAACCGTCTTCTTTGGAAACTGACACCCGGATCTCCCCGTTTTCTATGGTGTTCTGATCCGGATCCGGCTCCGCAGCCGGAGCACTGCCGGGCAGCCTAACATCGGACCGCTTTCTGTGCACGCGGAACACCCGGTAACCGAATGACGGTATTTCGGCACGGAAGACAAACCGGGAACGGAAACCGGGGATCGCTTCCCTTGGCTGAATACACTGACAGGGGATCTCCCGTCCTGTGTCATCTGTTACACAGACCTCTCCCCGGTACCAGTCAAATTCCCACGCCCACTGCACTTCCGCTTCGATGGGTTCCGAAACCGGGAACGGATGGAGATTCCACACGACCAGATTCCAGTCGACCCCATCCTCCGCCGGGAGCGCGATTTTCCGGGTCATGCGCTGCAGCACGGTATGCAGATAGGTTCTCGTTTCATGGAATACGTGAGCGTAACGCTGTTCTGCGTCCGTGTATGCGTCTTTGATGGAGGAGCCGCCGAGAATATCGTGGAACTGATTGAATAAGACATTCTCCCACGCCCGGTTCAGAAGATCATAGGGGATGGCAGCCCGGTTCTGCAGAGCATCAAGCACTGCCGTGCGTTCCGCAGAAAGACAGGCATATTCCGCCTCCCGGTTCATTTTCTTGATTTCCGGCATATCGGAGAAAACGCCGAAGTAACGGATCATAATTTCCCCGACGGTATCAGCCGGTTTCCGTCCGGCTTTTTCTGCCGCACGGAAGAAATCTCCTGTGGTCCCGAAGAAAACTCTGCCGCCGCTTTCCCTGTTTTTCTCACGGATTGTGCGTATATCCCGTTTGGTAGGCGCTCCGCCGTGATTGGTAACACCGAAAACGAGCATGGCGTCATTGCCGGTTTTGTCCCCATACGCAAGCGCACGGTCGATCTCCGCAGAGAGTTCCCGTGCCCAGGGATTTGCTGCGTCGGAGATGCGGACGGATAAAACCGTACTCCCATCCGGCGCTTGCCATGCAAAATACGGATCGGAAAGCGGCAGATCCTGATTGTCCGGACGACCGAAAACCGCATAGAGAATGCCGGATTTTTTAAGGATCTGCGGCATCATCGCAGGAGCGCCGAAGCAGTCCGCATTGAAAGCCGTATCCGAATAAACGCCGAAGGTCTTCAGGAGATAGGTCTGCCCGTAAAGACACTGTCTTGCGTAACTTTCCCCCGACGCCGAGAAACAGTCCGGCTGGAGCCACATGCCCTCATCAAGGGAGAACCGGCCCTCCTTCACCCGTGCTCTGATTTCATCAAAAAGTTCAGGCTCCGTCTCTTCAATCCACCGGAATACGGGAGGACAGCTGAAAGAGTACCGGAAATCCGGGTCCTCATCCATGCGTGCAAGCGCCGCGCGCAGGGTGGAACGGATCGACGCCATCCCCTCATCCCAGGTCCAGAGCCATACCGGATCAAAATGGGTATTGCCGATCATATATACCGCAGGGTGTTTTTCTTTCATACCGGAAAATCCTCCTGTTTCATAAAACTGTTTTTGCTTCTTTTCGACCCTATTATAGCATAAAAATTCGGCCCTTGCAAGCAGACCGCCCATTTTCATCAGAAGACAAAGACTGAAAGATAAATCTTTCAATCAACGTTTTGTGGCTTTTCAGCCACAATTCCGGAAAAAGGAAACTTTCGCTGTGCGAAAGCCATGGTCAAAAAAATGAGGCTGTCTCAATTTTCATCCGCATTGAGACAGCCTTATTACTTTTTATTCCCCGATCCGCTTTTTCAGCCGTCTGAATACAATCATAAAGCAGATAAAATGTGCAAGCGTCGTGGTGATCCACGAAACGGGATAGGAGATATACAGATTCACCAGCGTGTGATTCACACGGAAGATCGTGTAGATCCAGATGATGCGAAGTCCGCAGGCACCCATGAGGGAAATGATCATCGGCGCAACGGAATAGCCGATACCGCGGAGCATTCCGCACATGACTTCCATCAGACCGCAGGTAAAATACGTCAGCGCAATGACCCGCATGCGGATGAGACCGAATTCGATCACCGCCGGATCGCTGTCATAGATGGACAGTAACTGCGGTCCGAAGCCGAGAATGATGACACCCAGCGTAAAACCGATGACACAGACCAGAATGGAGCACTCCACCCCGGTTTTCTGGATCCGCTTCCATTGCCGCGCACCGAGATTCTGGGAGGAGAAGGTCACGGAGGCCTGATGGAACGCATTCATCGCCACATAGATGAAGCCTTCCAGATTGGAAGCCGCACCGTTGCCCGCCATGGCAACAGAACCGAAGGAGTTGATGGAGGACTGAATGAGGACGTTGGAAACCGAGAACAGCGCACCCTGTACCCCGGCAGGAATACCTGTCCGTGCAATGATCGCAAATTTGTCTTTTTTGATGCAGAGCCGGGAGGGACGCAGCTGGAACGCCGTTCCCTCCGCCCGCAGAAGACAGACGATAACCATCACCGCGGAGATCGCCTGCGAGGCAATCGTACCGATGGCAACACCCGCAACGCCCATGTCAAAACCGATAACTAGCAAAAGGTTCAGAAGCACATTCGCAAGACCGGAGATCGTCAGAAAGACTAAAGGCCGCCGCGTGTCGCCGATGGCCCGCAGGATCGCCGCACCGAAGTTGTACAGCATAGAGGCAGGCAGACCGAGAAAATAGATTTTCAGATACAGCGCTGCCTGGTCGATGACGTCCGGAGGGGACGCCATCCAGCCAAGAAACGTCCGGCTGCCGAAGAAACCGATCAGCCCGACACCGATACCGCCGATCACACTCAGCGTGATGGAGGTATGCACCGTTTCTGTAACACCCTGATCGTCTTTTGCACCGAAATACCGCGCCACGGCGACGTTGGTACCGACGGAAAGCCCGATGAACAAGTTCACGATCAGATTGATCAGCGAACCCGTGGAGCTGACCGCCGCCAAGGCCGTACTTCCGGCGAATTTACCGACAACGATGATATCCGCCGCGTTATAGAGCAGCTGCAGGATGCTTGACAGCATCAGGGGAAGCGCAAAGAGTACCAGCTTCGGCAGAAGTGGTCCTTCGCACATGTTGATTTCGTAATTTTTCTTCATGACAGATGAAAATCAGGAAAAGAGCAGTTCTTTCTTCTTGCCGGGGAGCAGCGCTGCTTTCACTTCTTCCCCGTTGACACGCAGGATGACCGTCTGTGCTTTGTCGGAAATCAGATTCACACAGATGACCCGTCCGTCGACCCAGTCAGCAGAAACCGTCACACCGCCTCTTGCACGCAGTCCTTCAAAGGAGCCGTTTGCGTATGCGGGATCCTCCGGCAGCGCAGGCAGAAGCACGATCTTTCCTGTGTGGCTCTGCAGCAGCATTTCCGCCATTGCCGCAGCCGCACCGAAGTTGCCGTCGATCTGGAACGGCGGATGGCTGTCGTAGAGATTGTCTTTGGTGGAGTTTTTGAGAAGCTTTGCGATCATGTCAGCCGCACCCAAGCCGCTGCCCAGACGCGCATACAGGTTGATGAGCCATGCACAGCTCCAGCCCGTGTGACCGCCGCCGGAGGCAAGACGGCGCTTCATCGTCGTGTCGATGGCCGCCATGAGATCGGGCGTATTTTCGTTTATCTGCCAGCCGGGATAGAGCGCAAAGGCGTGGGAGATGTGTCTGTGACCGGGCTCCGCTTCTTCGTAGTCTTTGTCCCACTCCATAAGCTGCCCGTATTTGCCGATGCGCAGGGGCGGCAGCTTCGCATAGGCCGCCCTCGTCTCTTCCGCCTGGGCGGGATCGAGATTCAGCAGCTTTTCCGTCTCCATGTACATTTCAAACAGACCGGAGATGATCTCAATGTCCATCGTCGGGGACAGACACAGATAGGTTGATTTCTTCACGCCGTCTTCTTCCAGAAGGAACGTGTTTTCGGGAGAGGTGGAGGGACCGCTTACCAGCATGCCGTTTTCGTCTTCCGTCATGTAGTCAAGGAAGAACCGCGTGCAGGCTTTCATGTAGGGGTAGGCGGTATCTTTCAGATAGGCAAGATCGCCGCCGAACAGATAGTGCTCCCACAGCGCATAGCAGAGCCACGCACCACCCATAGGCCACAGCCCCCACAGACCGTCGGCAGGAGACGCAAAGCCGTAGATGTCGCTCAGATGATGCAGTACCGCACCGCGGCAGTGATAGAAATCTTTCGCTGCCCGCTCGCCGCCCGGCAGAAGATAACCGTTGATGTAATCAAAGAGCGGGAGCGCACATTCGGCAAGGTTTGCCGTTTCCGCATGCCAGTAGTTCATCTGCAGATTGATGTTCGTGTGATAGTCCGCATTCCACGGCGCACCGATGTAGGGGTTCCAGACGCCCTGCAGGTTCGCAGGAAGCGTCTCACTGCCTTCCATGGGACGGCTGGAGGAAAGGAGCAGATAACGTCCGAACTGGAAGTAGAGATTCACAAGACCGACATCCGTACCGCCCGCTTTGACAGCGGCAAGACGCTCGTTGACGGGAATCGCATCCAGCGCTTCGTCATAGTCGTAGGCAATGTCCGCACGACCCATGATCGCGGAGAAATCTTCGACGTGCGCGCGCAGAAGCTCTTCATAGTTCATATCCGGCAGAACGATTTCCCGTTCATCACATTCAATACCGATCACAAGTACCGCACGATCCGCACCGGAAACGGAGATCGTCCCGTTTTCAAGAGCTGTGACCGTACCGCCGACGGTATCCACACGGACTTTGCCCGAGAACCCGTGCCCGCCGCTCGCCGTTTCACCGGAGAAAGAGAGAACGTTTCCTTCGGCGGAAACCGCTTTCACCCCGGATTCACGCGCATAGGAA